>NZ_LWMS01000022.1 GCF_003149675.1 Methanosphaera cuniculi
ATATTAATATAATATAATTTAGTTAGAATAAAAAAAATATTAATTTAACAAAAAAAGATAGATAAAAGTATTAAAGGGGAGTTTATTTTTTCATGAATATCACACAACATCAAAGCAAAAAAATACAAAAAAACTCATGGAATAATATATTTGATAATCAAAGAAGTAAAATACGTTATATTAAATGTATAACATCAGGATATGTGAAACTAAATTATTCAGGATGTATAAATGAGAAATTTTTTGATGAAAATAATTTTATAAATAAATCATTTTATAAACCTGTTGTATCACATCTTTTATTTCATGAAGATTATGGATATTTATTAATTGATGCAGGGCTTGATGAAACATTTACATATAATCCATATGGATCACAAAAAGGTATAAAATTAAAACAAGTAGGATCAAAATTTAAACAAAATCCTAATACAACTGTATTAAATTATATTCAGGATCATGATATAAAACTAAGTGGTATTTTTCTAACACATTTACATATAGATCATATAGCCGGACTTCTTAATTTAGATGATAATATACCAATATATTTCTCCTCACTTGAAAAAAGTATGGATGTAAAACCATACTACTATGGAGAATATTTAAAAAATAAAAAAACAATAAAAATACTAAATCTTGATAACTTCACAAAAATGCCACACCTTGACTTATGTATGGATATATTTAATGATAACTCACTTTTTGCAATACATACACCCGGTCATACACCAGGACATCTATCATATCTTATAAATAGTGATGAAAAAATCCTAATAGCAGGTGATGTATTTTATATAAATGAATCAGTAAAATATGAAGTTGCACCATCTGATTATATGAATAATATAACAATAGCTCAAAAATCACTAGAAAAAATATTAAACTTTAGAAAAAAATATAATACTAAAATAATAGCAGGTCATGAAAATATCATGATCTAAAAAAAAATTATTATATTATTTTGGGAGAATAACAATTATGGTTGAACGTAAAATAATCTATGATGATGTATTAGAATATGAATTTCTATTTACATTAGTACCATCATTAATACTTAAAACAATGGTAAAAACAAATGCAAATCTAATAGCAAAATTTGAAACAAAAGTAATAGTAGCACTAGATGGACTTAATCCAAAACAAAGAGAAATGCTTGACATAATACTAAAATCTCCTGTAGATGAACTTCAAGAAGTTATGAAAGAAGCATATGCAAAATCACATAAAAAACAGTATAAAATACTCTCAGAACCTAAGGCAAGACCATTTATTGAAAAAAATCTTAAAGAATTAAGAAAACTTGTAGAATTAAAATTAAATGATTAAATTATTATAAAAATTATAAAAGTTTTTTGAAAAATTAGCATGATTTTGGTAAGAAGAGTATATTACTAGTATTTAAAAAAAAGAATTAAAAAAAAAGAATAATGATTTTATTTATTCTTTGTCATCATCTTCTTCTTTTGTTTCATCATCTTTGTCTTCTTCTGGTACTTTTTCTTGACTTAGTGTTTTATTTAAGATAATGTAATCTCCATTTGTTACTATGTCATCTTTGTTTATTTCATATTTTGCTTTTGATTTTCCGAATGATTGTTTTTCAACTATAATATCTGTTACTGTTAGTGGATCTTTTGCTATTTCTATGTTTGTTACTTTTCCTGCAATGTTTCCATCTTTGTCTATTACTGTTTTTTCAAGTCCTTGGTTTATTGTTGATGTTTCATCATCTGCTGGTATTTTTGTTAGTGTATTTTCTTTTAATTGATCAAGAGTTTCACTAATTAGGAGGTATTCTCCCATTGCAATAATGCTTTTTGGGTCTATTTCATAGTATTTTTTGCTTATTGGGTTTCCTGTTGATCCATAGAGGTCTACTACTTGGTATGTTTTTACGTTGAATCTGATGTCTGCAAGTTTTGCTACTTCTTTTCCGTCTTTGTCTATTATTTTCATTCCTAAGATTTCTTTAGCATTCATGTTTAATCACGCTTCTTATTTTTTTTTTATTTTATTTTTTTCTTATTTGATTTTTATTTTATTTTTTTTTCTTAAATTTAATTAATTATTCTAATGCTTTAACTAAATTTTAAAATCTTATTATTTTATTTTATTTTTTTTAATATAAATATTATATATTAATTTTTATTTTAATCTAAAGCTTAATTAGTAATTTATAATTATTCATTACAATTTAGATATTCTTTAAATTCTGAAATTGTAAGAAGAGGTTTAAGTTCAATTTCTTTTTCTTCAAATGTTTCTTTTGCTCCTTCTTGGCGATCTACAATTACATATGCTTGAATGATATTTCCACCATTATCTTCTATTACATTTATTGCTTTAAGAAGTGAACCACCAGTTGTTGTAACATCTTCTACTATTATTACATTATCACCTGGATTTAGTTCTCCTTCTATTTGCTTACTTGTTCCATAGGATTTTTTTTCTTTTCTTATCATTAGCATTGGCTTTTTTGATATGAGTGATGTTGCTGTTGCAATTGGTACAGCTCCAAGTGCAGGACCTGCTATTTTATCAATGTTTTTATCTTCTATTTGTTGTGTTATCATATTTGCAGCACATTCTAGTATTTCAGGTTCGGTAATTGCTTTTTTCATATCAACATAGTAATTACTTTTTTTTCCTGATGAAAGTGTGAAATCTCCGAATTTGATTACATCATTTTCTTTTAATAATTGCATTAGTTTATTTTTATAGTTACTCATTTTATATGCCATACTCCCTTAAAATATTTTTTTTTAGTAATACATTTTTTTTACTAGTTTTTATTTTATTAATTATGACTAAAAGATTTTATGTAAATAGAAAAAATAACTTTAGGTTTTATCTAAAAAAAATAGTAATTTTTTTTTAGTATGTTATCATTTCAAGTTCTTCAACAATTGATTCAGCTTCTGTAATTGCTTTTTTAAGAATTATTTTATCTCCAATACTTTTTATCATTTCAAATGGTACTAGTATTTCATTTTTTTTTGAAAATGTATTTGTTATTGAATTTCCAGATTTAGGTGTTATGATAAAACTATTAACACAATTTGATGCTGTGTCAATATCAACATCTGTTACTTTTCCTAGAATAGATCCTTTTTCATCTAATACTTCTTTTCCCACTATTGTTTTTAAACGCATGTTTGATCAACTCTGAATATGTAATTATAAGTATAATGTTTTTTTTTAAATATTTGATTTCTTAAATAATTAAAACTTAAAGAATTCTTTTTTTATAATTTCTATATAAACTATATTTTTTTTCTTTAAATTTCTTTTTTTATATAATAATATTATAGGTGTTTTTGTTATATAAAGAATTTTCAGCTTAGTTTGAATTAAAACATATTAATTAATAAATTAGAAAAATTTTTTTTATAAATTTAGATTAATATATATAATAAACAAAAATCAAAAAAAAGAAAATGCTAAAAATTCTATCCTAAAAAAAATGTGGGAGTTGAATGATAAACTATGGAAAATAAGATATACATACTTGATGCATCAGGAATAATAAATGGATTTTATTCAGATAAAACACAAAATATAATGACATCAAAAGCAGTTGAAGAAATAAAAGATCTGCAAACACAAATAAAACTAGATGAATGTATAGAAAATGGAATAATAAAAATAGAAGATATAACACCTGATGATTATGAAAAAATTATGCCAACACTACTTGAAAGTGGAGATTTTCTAAGACTATCTGATACTGATAAACAAATAGTAGCACTAGCATTAAAATATAAAAACAATGGATATAATCCAGTAACAGTAACAGATGATTATTCAATGCAAAACACACTAAAATTACTAAATCTTAAATTTAAACCAGTTAACACAAAAGGTATAAAAAATACAATACAATGGGTACGAATATGTAAAGGATGCAAAAAAGAATATGAAACAAATTATCCATATGATGAATGTGAAATATGTGGATCAGAAATTATACGAAAAAGAGTAGGTGGACGAAACAACTACTAAAAAGGATAAAAAATTTGTGGAAAAATAGAAAAATGAGTAGGTGGAGGAATAAAAATATTATGTTAAAAATAGGTGTGATAGTACATGGACCTACAATAATAGATTCAGGATATGCAACAAAGATAATAAAACAACTATCAAAATATGGAAAAGTAACATCACGACTTGGAGGAACAATGGGACGAACAGCAGTATTAGATGCAAATGCTGAGGATATTATAAACATAGAAGATAAACTACTTCCAAGTGAATCAATAAAACTTCTTGCAAAAACAAATGACGTACTATTTCTCTTAAATTCTGGAAAATCCACACTAACAGGTCATACATTTGGATATAAAGTGCTAAATAAAATAAAGTATCCTGTAAACATTATACAAATAGAAAGACCAGCATATAATGATGGTGTAATAATACAATGGAATAAACAAACAGACAAAGAACTTCTTAAAAATATAGCTGCTGAGTTTAATCTTCCAATAATAGATTCAAAAGAAGCTATAAAAATAGCACAAAAAAACACAGGATACACAGATGATGATAATATAATACGACGAAAAGTAGCAGGAGTATCAAAGAATGAAAATATAATGTTAAATGGAATAATCATAGGACGTGTAACAGATGATAATCTAACAATAATCGCAGAAAATGGTCAGATTACTGCTATGGAAGGTGGAATAATAAAACAACATGGTCTTGAAAAACTTGGATCAATAGATCTTAAAACAGCAATTATAAAAACAGGACTTCTAAGACGAAATAATAACATAAAACCTAGACAAATAAAACATACACCAAATAAACAATTAAAAGCAGTGTATCTTAATCATGCTGCATGTGACATATATGACTTTAAAGATGCAGATATTATATGTTCAATAGGTGATGATACAACACTACTAACATCAGACATACTATACAGATTTAACATACCAATTATTGGAATAACAGATGGAGATTTAGATCGTGTAGTACTTGAAGGATTTAAACACCCGAATTCAACAATAATACAATTACATCATGGCTTTGATGATAAAATAGGACATCTTATATATGAGAAAATATTTAAAAACAACACTATTATCACAATAAAAAGCTTGGATGAATTTAGAAAATCAATAATACAACTTATTGATAAAACAGGTGTTGAATATAAATTTGTAGATAAACAACTCGAAAATATAATAGATGAAAAACAAATTTCCTAGTATATAAATAAAACAATAATAAAAAGAATATACAAATAATGAATTAATACAAAAAAAAGGGAAGGTTGCATATTAATGGATTATAATGAAATCATCAAATCAATAAGAACATTTAAAGGAGTAACACGAAAAAGCTCAATTGCTGATGTACGAGAAAAACTAAAAGATGTATATAATATATCATCAAAAGTACATCTTGCATTTGGAGATGATGCAGCAGCAATAGATATAGGAAATAATCAACTAATGCTACTTGCAACAGATGGAATATGGGGAGATCTTATGGATATAGATCCATGGTGGGCAGGATATTGTTCTGTACTTGTAAATGTAAATGATATAGCAGCAATGGGTGGACTTCCAATGGGAATGACTAATGTGTTATCATCATCAGATCCTAATATTGTTGATGAAATAATGGATGGAATCAAAGAAGGAATCAAGAAATTTGGTGTACCAATGGTAGGAGGACACACACATCCTGATACTCCATATAATGCACTTGATGTAGCAATAAGTGGAATAGTAGATAAAGATAGTGTAATTCCAAGTTGTGGAGCAGAAGTTGGTGATGATATAATCATGGCAATAGATTTAGATGGTAGTATTTATCCAAAAACTGAGATAAACTGGGATTCAACAAGTGATAAAACACCACAATATGTGCAAGATCAAATAAAAATTATGAATAAGATTGGATCAAAACATCTTGTAAATGCAGCAAAAGACATAAGTAACCCAGGATGTGTTGGGACATTAGGAATGTTACTTGAAGCATCAAATAAAGGAGCACATATTTATCTTGATGAAATACCAAAACCTGAATCAATAGACTGGATATCATGGCTACGTATGTATCCTGGAAGTGCATTTGTACTAACATGTAATTCTGATAATACAGATGAAACAATCAAACTACTAAATCAAGCACATATTAATGCAAATCATGTAGGATCTGTAAGTGATGATAAAATACTTTCAATGACATATCAAAATGAAACACGAACAGTTTTTGATTTTAATACTGATATGATAATGGGATTTGAAGAAGATAAATAACATTATCCTTTATCATTGAAAGTTATCTCTACTTTTCTTAACCCTCTTTTTTTTACTACTATTTTTTTTAAAATATTTTTTCATGATTCATTAGTATTTAGTATGATAAATTATGATTAATACTAAAAATTAGTACCTTTTTATCTTAAGTTTTTTTTTAATCTATTAATAAGATAATAACTATAAATAATTTACGTATAAAAAAAAATATATAAATATTAAATATTAACATTTTATAAAATTTATAAAAAAAAATGAAAGTCAAAAAGGTATAGCTAAAAAAAGAAGAAAAAAAGAGGTTATTATATAAAATCCTCAAAAACTAAATTCTTTTTTTTAAACTTTTTTTGAGGCGGAAGGAAAAAAATGCAAGTTAAAGTTAACAATGTTGAAATCAAACTCGATGATGGTTCAACTATTAAAGATGCAATAGAAGTTGCAAATGCTCCATATATTCCAGGATCAGCAATAGCTTTAATTAAAGGACGAAAAGAACTAGAAAGTTCTATAATGAAATATAAAATACGAACCACACAAGGAAGTATAATTATAGAACTAGATAGTAATGCTAAGATGCTAACTGAATTTTGGAAAAATAATTATATGAAGTTTAAAAACTCTTTAATTAGATGGACATCATCAAAAGAAGCAGCAATGGGTTCAATAGTATCAGATCTTAAACCTACAAATGAAGAATTCTTATATGATAAATGGGATGTAATTGTAAGTTTAGCATCATTTTCAAATGAAAGTACACATATAATCTTTTCAAAAGATAAACATAAATCCATATACGGAGTACCAGATGAAAACAAAGGAATAATGGCACACGTAGCAGGTGGAAGACGCACAATTGCAAAACTTACAAATAATGATTCAATAGTAGATATAGAACCTGTTCTTGAACGAAAAAGTGTAATAGATTCAACTCAGGTAAGTGATCTTGACACAAAACTTGAAGATGGAAATGAACTATACACATACATAGAAGTTGAAGCAGATAGACAAGCACCAGTTTCATTTGAACACTTCTTAAAAGTAATAGAAGATGGAACATTTAAAGTAGACTATGAATCAAATACATTCATACAAAATGATTCACTTAAAGGACTAGAACGTGATGTTGAAGATGTATCAAAAAGAAATCGTGGATGTGTAACACTAAGAAACCAGGGACATGGTGTAGGACGTGTATACATATACCGTGAAAGTCGAATACTTGTACCATCACATAATGAAGTAGGACGAATCACACAAGGAATGGAACTTCTTGACATTGCAAAGCATGATGATCGAATAACTACAATTACATCACCACCAAAAATATCCACAGTAGGACTAACACAACTTGAAGCTGATAAGTACTTAGAAGAACGTGGAATTGAACATATGCGTGATGGAGTTGTTGATGATGATGCTGTTGTTGTAGCACAAGATCCAAACTACACAGTAGAAATAGCAGAGCAAAATAAGATAAAAACATTAGGTGTACCAAAAGAAGACTTTGTAGAAATAGAGTTATATCCTGATGCAAGTCCAAGTTCTGTATGGTATTTTAGAAAAATCACAGGATTATTTAATAGTGATGTAGGACATTTACTTGTTAATATGGCAATAAAAGATATGCAACTTTTAATGTTTAAAGCAGTAAATAAAGAAGCACGAGGACTTATTCCTGAAAAACTTCCAGAAGATAAAGTAAATGCATGGGATATATGTGTAAGTAACACAGCATGTAAACAAGTTGGAAACATAGGTATAAGATTTGTTGATAATTCAGATTTTGGACCTACTGGTGAATCATTTGCCGGTACAAACATAATAGGACGTGTTGTTGGCGGATTTGATAATATGAAAAACTTTAAAGATGGAGATACTATATATGTCAAAGAAAGAAAGTAGTATAGATAACCAGTTTTGTCGTATTCCAATGGGAAATGGAAAATACAGATACTCAGAAGAACTTGATAAAATAAATAGAATGATAGTACTAGGACCTGGATGTTTTATAAGTACAAAGGAACTTGTAACAGAACTTCAAATGCTAGAACTTCCAATAAATATAAGACTCACATGTTATGGGGCACACATTAATGGAGAAGAAGAGTATGTTCTAGAAGCTGTTAAAAAAGCACGAGAACTTGACCCAAATCATATATTTATAAAAACACGAGGATTCCCAGTTGGTGATCCAAGACGTTGTCGTGCAAAAAGAAAAGGAGCACGTGAAGGATTCCATCAACTACAAGCTGAATATCAACTACTTCCTCATGTATCATATGCACTAGAACATATGAAACGTGTAGAAGTAACCAGGCCAAAACGTGTAAGTGTAGATGAGTTTAAAGATGTAATGAATGAAGTATGTCCTGAAAATTCTACAAACACAGAATAATATTTTTAGTAGAAGTAGTGTAATGATAAAAAAAATTCTAAAACTTTTGAAGTAAGATTTTATATTCAAGGTGAATTTTATGAAAATTGCAGTAATACCTGATATGGCAATGATGGTTGTAAATCTGGTAAATAAAATGGGGCATGAATGTTTTTGTGCATGTAATATAACACAAGATGATCTTGAAAATCATGAAATAACAAATGATGATGAATGCTTCATAGACTACTCAAAGCCACCATTTAACATGAAAGGATATAATATGAATGAATATATGAAGTACACATCGTTTGATGAACCATCAGGTGTAAAGGGTCGGGTTATACTATATGATAATATAATAGAAAATAGTGATGCTGTAATTATAATAAATGAAAATACACACACTAAAGATAATGAAAAGATGTATGATACATTAAATGAATTAATACTATTTAGCTGTATATCATGTCATAATGCATATGAAGTATTAGTTCATGAAATAAGACGTAAAAAAATACCACGTCTTGAACTAACTAAACCATCAAGTCGTGATGAGTTAATAAAATTTATAGAAGATATAACAGAATTTCTTGAAAATGTAGAACAACTACCAGAAAGTTGTGTGGTTGATAAGAGAATAAAATCATGTGGTATTAGTTTAGATGAAGTATCAGAAATATTTAAAAGTGATGAAACTTTAGAAAAAAAAGATAGAAGATAATTAAAAAAAATAATATGATAGGTTAAAAAATAAAATTTTGAGGTATAATAATATGAAAGTTATAGTATTTCCACCAAATTCAATGATCTTAGCGGATCTTGTTGAAAGAAATGGGCATGAAGCTCTAGTAATTCAACAACAAATACATAATAAAGTAACAACACCGGATATAGATGCACCACCACTTAATGTTACAGAAGATGATCCAATAGAAGGACTTAAATATGCTGCAATAGAAGTACCATCAGGTGTACGTGGACGTATGGCAATATTTGGTCCTTTAATTGAAGAAGCTGATGCTGCTATTATAATGCAAGATGCACCATACGGGTTTGGGTGTGTTGGATGTGCACGTACAAATGAGTTAACATTATTTACAATGAGACATAAAAATATGCCAATTTTAGAGTTACAATTCCCAAAAAGTCGTGATGAAACAGTAGATGCAGTATATAAAATAAGCACTTTTCTAAGTGACCTTAAAGAGGAAGAAGAAAAAACTAAACAGGAGGAATAATATTTTATGTCTATTAAAATAGCACAATTATCATGTGGAACAGATTATAGTGGAGTTCAAAAAGAAATTGAAGAAGCAGCAGAAAAGTTTGGAGCAGAAATGGTACTACCTGATGTAGAATTAGATCAGATAGATGAAGCATATGAAAGATTTGGTTTAAGTTGTGCAAGTTCAAGTCTTAAACTTATGATTGCTCGTGCAATGGCATTAGTAGATGGTACAGCAGAAGCAGATGCAGTATTTATATGTACATGTTTTAGATGTGCTGAGGGTGCAATTGCTAGATATGAGGTACGTAAACTTATCCAGGAATGTACAGATCTTCCTGTTGTAACATATTCATTTACAGAAAATACAAAAGCATCAGAACTTTTTATTCGTATGGAAGCACTTACAACTATTGTATCACGTAAAAATATTCTTGCACGTGAAAAACAAGAAGGACTTACTCTTGGTATAGATAGTGGATCAACCACAACAAAAGTTGCACTTATGGAAAATAATGAAGTAATAGGAACCGGATGGGTACAAACAGGTGATATTTTAGGTTGTGCTAATGATGCTATTCAAGAAGCTTTAGCTGGTACTGGTTATACATATGATGATATTGAAGCTGTTGGAACAACAGGTTATGGTCGTATTACAATAGGAAAAGAACTTGGTGCAAAACTTATACAAGAGGAAATATCAGTAAATAGTAAAGGGGCTGTGTATTTGGCTGATGCACAACGTGGTGAAGCTACAGTTCTTGATATTGGTGGTATGGATAACAAGGTTATTACTGTAAATAATGGTATTCCTGATAACTTTACCATGGGAGGTATTTGTGCTGGTGCAAGTGGAAGATTCCTTGATATGGCAAGTGGAAGACTTGGTGTTGATATTACAGAGTTTGGTGAACTTGCTCGTCGTGGAAATTATCGTAATGCTGAACTTGCAAGTTATTGTATAGTATTTGGTATTCAGGATCTTGTAACAACTCTTGCTGGTGGAGCATCAAATGTAGATGCTGCTAGTGCTGCATGTCATTCTGTAGCAGAACAAGTATATGAACAGCAACTTCAGGAAATTGATGTTCGTGAACCTCTTATACAAGTAGGTGGAACATCACTTCTTGGTGGACTTGTTGATGCTGTACAAGATGTACTTGGTGGTGTTGATATTATAGTTCCTGAATATTCACAATATATTGGAGCTGTAGGTGCAGCACTTCTTGTTTCAGGTCTTAAAGATACAGATATAGATGATAGTAAAAGATTCTAAAGAAAAGTAAAAAAATTTAAGGATTTGTTAAATATGTATGTAGAATGCTATGATGAACAAGGTGCACAAGCATATGAAAAAATACTAAGATATACATTACAAGATTTAAAGCTTGCAAAGGCAATAAATGGTATTAAAATATTTATTGAACCTCGTGATGCTGTATTTATTGGTGTTATAAGACTTGCACCTCCATCAGCACCAATCTATCTTAAAGATATGGCAACATATAAGATGGAAGATGGAATACTAAAAATAAAAATTGACAAAGAAGACTATACTCCGGATCTTCTTCGTGAACTTTGGAAAAAAGAAGGACGTGCTAATGTTGCACAGCCTGATCGTTATAGAATAGAAGTTAAAGAGCCAAGTTTTAATCCTGATGATTTTCTGGTTATTAATCCATATAAAGAACTTAAACGTAAAGTGTATGATGCAATTTTAAGAATTGTTCCTGAAGGATTTAGAATATCTCATAATCGTTCTGAACGTGATATGGTATGTCTTCTTTGTAGTGATCAGATTATTGATGAAAGTTGGTATGCTAAGTTTGATGAGATAATTGAAGAAGTACGTAATGATGTAAAATTTAGAAAATAATACTACTTTTTTTTTAAATTTTATTATTTTTTTTCTTTATTCTTTTTTTTTGAATTTAATAAAGTACTAAAAAAATTAACAATAGTTATATATTATTATAGGATAGATATAAACTAGGAAAAATAATAATAGGTGGTAATATCAATGCAAGAAGATAAGAAAATGCAACATTTTGCACATGTAACACAAGCACATCCTTGCTTTAATGAAAAAATACATGATAAAGTAGGAAGAATACACATACCAATAGCACCAAAATGTAACATACAATGCGGATTTTGTACAAGAAAAATAACAGACAAAGAAAATAGACCTGGAGTAGCTTCATGCATAATGTCAGTAGATGAAGCAATAGAACATATAAGAAAAACAACCAGTCAAATGCCAATAAGTGTAGTAGGAGTAGCAGGACCAGGAGATGCACTAGATAATCCAGAAACATTAGTATTATTTAAAAAAGTACGAGAAGAATTTCCAGACCTAATACTATGTATGAGTACAAATGGACTACTAGCAGCAGACTATGCACAACAAATAGCAGATGTAGGAGTTAAAACTGTAACAATCACAATAAATGCAGTAGATCCAACTATAGGTGCTGAAATTTATGATGATATAGAATATGATGGAAAAGTATATCATGGAATAGAAGGTGCTAAATTACTTCTTGATCATCAACTAAAAGCAGTAGAAAAACTATCAGATCTTGGTGTAGTAGTTAAAGTAAATAGTGTGGTAATACCAGGTGTAAATGATGAACATATTGTTGAAATTGCAAAAACAGTAAAAGCAAAAGGTGCATCAATAATGAATGTTTTACCACTAATACCATTAAATAAATTTAAAGATGTTAAAAAGCCAGGATGTGGAGAACTAAGTACAATAAGAAAACAAGTAGAAGAATACTTACCAGTTTTCCGTGCATGTAGTCAATGTCGTGCTGATGCATTTGGAATACCTGGTGTTAAAGATCAAGACTTCTCACTTGAAATGGTTCCAAATAGTCATTACTAAAAGCTAGAAAATATTTTGACTTTCAAAAATAATAAAAACTTAATCTCCCAAACCTCTTTTTTTTAAATTAATTTAAATTCTTAAATTATATATAAAACAATTTATTAAATCATAATTACATTACAAAAAAAAATAAAAATATAGTGAGATGAAAATTAAAATGATTGAAACATTATACTGGAAAGATAATAAACTTTATCTTCTTGATCAAACATTAATACCAATGGAAGTACAATACGTAGAATGCTTAACATACAAAGATGTAATAGATGCAATACAGACTATGAAAGTACGTGGAGCACCAGCAATAGGAGTAGCAGCAGCATATGCAATGGCACTAGCAGAAAATGAGGGAATTGATTTAGATGTTGCAGCAAGAGAAATTAAAAGTTCAAGACCAACAGCAGTAAATCTCTTCTGGGCAGTAGATCAAGTACTTAAATCTGTAGATGATGGAAATAGTGCAATTGAAACTGCAAATCTTATGGCAATAAATGATATTAGAACAAATGAAAAAATAGGTGCATATGGAAATACAGTGATAGATGATGGTGATACAATACTTACACATTGTAATGCTGGATCACTTGCATGTGCAGGTTATGGAACAGCACTAGGTGTAATACGCTCAGCAGTTGCAAATGGTAAAGATGTTGATGTAGTATGTGATGAAACAAGACCACTACTTCAAGGTGCAAGATTAAGTGTATTTGAAATGCAACAAGAAAATATACCTGTAAGACTTATTGTAGATAGTGCAGCAGGACATATGATGCAAAAAGGAGAAATTGATAAAGTAGTAATAGGTGCAGATCGTGTTGCACAAGGAGGAGTTGCAAATAAGATAGGATCACTTATGGTAGCACTTGCTGCTAAACGATATGATGTACCATTTTATGTTGCAGCACCAATGAGTACATTTGATGTTGATAATAATATCTTTGATGTAACAATAGAAGAACGTCAAAAAGAAGAAGTGCTAAAATTTAATGGTAAAAATATTGCAAGTGATGAAACAGTAGTTGAAAATCCTGCATTTGATATTGTAGAATCAGATCTTATAACAGGAATAATAACAGAGGAAGGAATAAAAAAACCATTATAATTATCCTTTCCCCCTTTTTTTCATCACCCCTATTTTTTATAAACTTATTTTTTTTAATTTATTTGAACATCAGCTGCAATATGCCATACACCAGGACTTTGAGATTTTACTTTTCTCATATTTAATACATTAATACTTCGTGGATATGCTGCATCTTTCACATGTTTTATTACTGTATCATAGTCTGATGAAAATTCATAGTAGTTAAGTATTCCACCTTTTTTAAGATGATCTACTGCAAGGTTTAGAAAATCTTTAGCTGTGCCTGGAAGATTCATAAGAATACGATCAGCCATAGGAAGATCAACAATTACCTCATTTATATCACCAAGTTTTGGAATAACTTTACCTTTTAATTTGTTAAGTTTCATATTTTCACATACATAATGATAAGCTTCAGGATTTATATCTACACTATATATGGTTGCATCTTTTTTATGTGCAATACTTATTGGAAATGAACCTATACCTGCAAAAAAGTCAATTATTAATTCTCCAGCTTTTACTTCATCAACAATCCGTGCTCTTTCTGTTGCAAGACGTGGACTAAAGTATACTTCTGTTGGATTTAGTTTAAATCTGATACCATGTTCTTTATGAATTGTTTCAAGATCATCAACACCAGCTAGATATTCAAGTCTACGTGTTCGCATTATACCTTCTATGTTACTTTTCTTATAATAGATACTTCGTCTTTTTGTAAATTTTAGAACTGCATCTGCTATATTATATTTTTCATCTTCAAGTTCTGGTGGAATCTCAAGAATTACAATATCACCTATTATATCAAATGATTTTCTAATATCTTGGGCTTTCTTAGGATCAATTTTATTTTCTAGATAATCCATAAAACTTTGAGCTTTGTATTTAGATTCATTAAATGTATGTTGTGTAACATCAATTGGATATTGTGTTTTAATATCCTCTATTATATTTTCATCATAAACTTCATTTAGTGGTATGTATACAAATTCATCATCTGTATCTAGTTTATATCCCCGGTTTATTTGATCTGTGTTTGCAAGTATTTTTCGTACTTCATTTGCATTTTGTTTTATTATTTTTATACATTTCATGATGAATAACAACTTCTCTCAATTTTTTTAGTTTTTTTTCTAATAACTTTTTATGTTTTTTCATAATTATAAATTAAATGTAATAAAAATATTTATGTAATATTTTCTAATTATCTTGTTAGATTTGGTTCGTTGGTAATAGTATGTGCTACAAAAAGCGAGACACATGAACATGAGAAAATCAATAAGATTTTCCAAGTAATGATTTGTAGTTTTTCCAATTGTAGCGATAAGAACATTTTAATAAATAACTTTTATTAATGAGAGCTAAAAGAAAGTTTCAAACATGTCAACTGACATGGGGAAATGGTTTAGTTCAAAGTACGTTAAACGCAAAAAAAGCAAGTAGACAATTAATGCAATTGTATTGATTGATTAGTGGTGTAACACGAAAAAAAGTGTTAAAAACAAAAAGAACTGCTATAATTTTTTTTAAGTTTACTTCAAAAAAATACTTCTAAAAAAAGAAGATAAAAACAGTGTGTAAATACAAATATCTGCTATGATAAGACTGATTTACCAAAAAATAAGTGTAAATCCGTTTGATCCTGGCGGAAGATACTGCTATTGGGATTCGATTAAGCCATGCAAGTTGAATGAATTTATATTCATGGCGTACGGCTCAGTAACACGTGGATAACTTACCCTTAGGACTGG
>NZ_LWMS01000023.1 GCF_003149675.1 Methanosphaera cuniculi
TAAGGGACAGTTAATATATTATAATATTTATTTTAAAATTTACATTTTTTTAAAGTTTATTTTAAATAATTAACAATTAAATGTTATTTGATTTTACAAACCTTTATAAGTAATAAAAAAGATAAGAAAACAGTAAGTTTAATTTTTAGTTAAAAAACTAAAATTTAAAATACTAAAATAAAGCACGAAAATGTAAAATTAACTATTAATCCAAATTATAGTTTAATATAAGGAGGTATTATAATTAAGAAATACATTATAATAGGTATCCTATTTACAACAATGTGTTTAATAGGATGCATATCAGCTACTAATGATACAGGCGTTGATAATTACAAATCAATACCAACTACTAGTGATATTCAGCAACAAGATATAACACCTACTACAAACACTCAAAATGAGATACAAACCACAAATAAAGCAGTAGAATCTAATAAAGATCCAGTAGCTAGCAATGTAAACGAAAATATTAATATAAAAATGGATGTAAATACTCAAACAACAAACACGAACAATACACTAAAATCAAATGCCAAAAAAACAGCTGATTCTAAAACTGTAAAACAAGCAGCACAAAAAGACACTACAAAAGTCAAAGTAACAGACATAACATCATACCCGGGAAAAACAGTACAACTAAAAGCACAAATTACAAGCAGTAAAACTGTAAATTCAGGAACCGTTCTATTTAAGATTAATGGAATAACATATGGACAAACAAGTGTTTCAAATGGAATAGCTACAATGAATTATCATATATCTTCATCATTTAAAAATCCGACATATACCATAACAGCTATATATCAAGGAAATGATAAGTTTTCAGAATCAAGAGCAAATGGAACATTACATCTTAATAATGTAACAAAAACATCAGTAAAAGTTACAAGTATAACATCATATCCAGGAAAAACAGTACAACTAAAAGCACAGATAAACTCTAATAAAGCTGTAAATACAGGAAAAGTTGCATTTAAGATAAATGGAAAAACTATTGGAACTACAAATGTTAAAAATAGTATAGCAACAATAAAATATACTATTCCATCATCATTTAAAAATCCAACATATACCATAACAGCAGTATATGGACAATATGGAGAATTTAAAGAATCAAAAGCAAGTGGAACATTACATCTTAATAATGTAACAAAAACATCAGTTAAAATTACAAGTATAACATCATATCCGGGAGAAACAATAGAACTAAAAGCACAGATAAACTGTGGAAAAACTGTAAATACAGGAAAAGTTGCATTTAAGATAAATGGAAAAACTATTGGAACTACAAATGTTAAAAATAGTGTAGCAACAATAAAATATGCTATTCCATCATCATTTAAAAATTCAAAATATATCCTAACAGCAGTATATGGACAATATGGAGAATTTAAAGAAGCAAGAGCAAATGGAACATTACATCTTAATAATGTAACAAAAACATCAGTAAAAGTTACAAGTATAACATCATATCCAGGAAAAACAGTACAACTAAAAGCACAGATAAACTCTAATAAAGCTGTAAATACAGGAAAAGTTGCATTTAAGATAAATGGAAAAACTATTGGAACTACAAATGTTAAAAATAGTATAGCAACAATAAAATATACTATTCCATCATCATTTAAAAATCCAACATATACCATAACAGCAGTATATGGACAATATGGAGAATTTAAAGAATCAAAAGCAAGTGGAACATTACATCTTAATAATGTAACAAAAACATCAGTTAAAATTACAAGTATAACATCATATCCGGGAGAAACAATAGAACTAAAAGCACAGATAAACTGTGGAAAAACTGTAAATACAGGAAAAGTTGCATTTAAGATAAATGGAAAAACTATTGGAACTACAAATGTTAAAAATAGTGTAGCAACAATAAAATATGCTATTCCATCATCATTTAAAAATTCAAAATATATCCTAACAGCAGTATATGGACAATATGGAGAATTTAAAGAAGCAAGAGCAAATGGAACATTATATCTTGAATCCAGCCAATACAAAGAATATCTTACAGCAACAAAAAGATGTGATGCACATAGTTCATACTTCAAATCAATAGTAAATAGTGTAACATCAAAAATCAGCGGAACATATAATAAAGCTGTAGCATTATTTAACTATGCAAATAATAGACTAAGATACAGTAGTTACTATAATACTAGATATGGATCAACACAAACATGTAAACAAGCATTTGGAAACTGTTGTGATATGGCACATGTTGTAATAGCATTAATGCGTACAGCAGGAATACCAGCAAGATACAATCATGCAACATGTTACTTTAACAGTGGACTTGTAACAGGACACGTATGGGCTGAAGTATATGTAAATGGTAAATGGTATAAATGTGATACAACATCAGCAAAAAACTCTTTTGGAGTAATTAGAAACTGGTATAAATGTGGAACTATTAAAAAATATAAAGCATTACCATTCTAAATATAATTCCAATTTTTATTTTTCTTTCCCCCACTTTTTTTTATTTTATTTAAAACATGAAGTTTATATTTTTTTAAATATATTGTATATGAAAATATTAATTTATATAAATACTTGAATCATCTTCTTTTTCTTTTAAATCTAATTTAATTGTTTTATTAGTCTTTTTTTTAATTTTATTATTTTGATATCTAACTTAAGCCATTAAAAAACGTTTTAATTCATATTAATTTAAATAAAAATTTATTAATTAAAAAATTCATAAAAATTAAATGAAAATTTTTATTTAATTAAAAAAATAATAATTTAATTTTAAAGTAAAATTTAATTAATAAATGAATAAAATTTTTGGAGACTCTAATGCTATGAAATACAAAAATTCTAAATTTTTATTAATAGGATTACTTGTACTTTCAATAATAATAAGCATAAGTGCAATCAACGCAACAGATGATAACACAAGCACAAACATGATAAAACAGCATGACGACATATTCACAATAAATACACAAACAAATAAAGATACAATAACACAACAACAAAACAATATTAAAAGTACAAAAAAAGTAGAAAATAAAAATAATAAAGAAGCAAAAATAAGTAATTCAAAAGAAAATATAACAAAAACAACAAAAAAAGCAACACACACAGTAAATAACTACCAAGAATTATACAATAAAATAGAAGAAATAAAAACAAGTTCAGATAATACAACAATAAACCTAAATCCTGGAAATTATACAATAACAACACAAATCACATGGGGAAGTACAGATCAACAAGCTAAAACCATGACAATAAATGGAAATGGACAAACAATTGATGGAGAAAATATAAAACAATTTATAATAGTAGAAAATGGATACACATTAAATCTACAAAATATAATAATCAAACAATGTTTTACAACAGCATTAGGTGCTGGAATCTACAATAAAGGTAATACCAGTATTATAAATTCAACCTTCACAGAAAATAATGAAACTATAGGAGGGGGGGGGGTAATTTATAATACTGAAACAGGTATTCTTAATATTACAAACTCAACTTTCAGTGGAAATACTGCAACAAGATATTCTGTAATAGAAAATGATGGTGGTTTAACTAACATTACCAATTCAACTTTCACACAAAACGATGTGTATGCTAAGAATACAGAGTACATAAGTGGTGGAATAATAAAAAATGATAATAATGGAACTATAAACATTATAAATTCAAACTTTACAGGAAACAATATAACTAATGATACATCATATCTTGATCCTGCTACAGTAATAAAAAATAATAACGGTACTATAAATATTACAAATTCAATCTTCAACAAAAACAACATAGAACAAGAGGCAAGATTAATATATAGTAGAGAATCAAGTATTACTAATATATTAAATTCAAATTTCACACAAAATAATGTTACTAATATCTATAGTTTAATAAGCTCTACTGGTAATTTTAGTTTAATAAATTCTAACTTTATAGAAAATAATGGACGAATAATAGATAGTGATTATAATGGTAATACTAGTATTATTAATTCAACTTTCACCAAAAATTATGAGGGATATGTAATTCAGAATTACCGCAATAATTTAAGTATTATGAATTCAACTTTCACAGAAAATAATGCAAGTGGTAATTTAATAATTAATAATGCCGGTTCTGTTAATATTGTAAATTCAAACTTCACAAAAAACAATGCAGAATCAACCGATACAGATGGATTAATATATAATTATAAAGAAGGTACTCTTAATATTACAAATTCAACTTTCATAGAAAACAATGCAAATAGTGGAGGAGTATTATATAACCATTATAATGGTATTACTACTATTATAAATTCTACATTTAATAAAAATAATGCAACAAAAGGTGGAGTAATAACTAATAATTTCTATGCTAATATTAGTATTATTAATTCAACTTTCAATGAAAATAATGCAACAAAAGGTGGAGTAATAAATAACGAAATTTATGATACTGTAAGTGGTACAGTTAATATCACAAATCAAACTTCACAAAAAATAATGCAAGTACTGCAGGAGTTATATATAATAATGGAAATGTAAGTATTACAAATTCAATCTTTACACAAAACAATGCAAGTATTGGAGGAGTAATATATAGTAATGATACTGTTAATATTATAAATTCAACATTCACACAAAATAGTGGAAGCTCAATAATAGAAAATTATATTAATAATTTAAGTATCATAAATTCAACATTTTATCAAAATAACGGAACTAATAATGGAGTAATAGACAATAATGGTAATATAATCATTGAAAATTCAAATTTCACAGAAAATGAAGCTAGTGCGGGTGGATTAATTTATAATAAAGGTAATATAAGCATTGAAAATTCAAATTTCACACAAAATAATGAAACTGGTGAAGGAATAATATTTAACAATTGTAATATGAGTTTTACAAATTCAAACTTTAATCAAAATTATGGAAATATAATATTTAATGATGGTAATCTTAGTTTTACAAACTTAGATTTTATTGAAACTCAGGGAAAAGTAATAAGTTATAATAATGGTAATATTACTCTTACAAATTCAGATATAATAGGAAGTAATGCAACTTATGGTGGAATAATATCAAATAGTGGAAACATTACTTTTACAAATTCAGATATAATAGAAAATAATGCAAGTTCTGGTGGAATAATAGATAATAGTGGAAACATTACTTTTACAAATTCAAATATAATAGGAAATAATGCAAGTTCTGGTGAAATAATATCAAATAGTGGAAACATTACTTTTACAAATTTAAATATAACAAGAAATAATGCAGATTATGGTATAATATATACTAGTTATGGTAATATTAATTTTATAAATTCAAATATAACAGAAAATTTTGCAAATGATGATTTAATAACTAATAGTTATGGTAATTTTAGTATACTAAATTCAACTTTAACTAATAATAATGCAGAAAATTGGTTAATATATAATTATAAGACTGGTATTCTTAATATCATAGATTCAAACCTGACACAAAATAATGCAACTTATGGTGGAGTAATACATAATGAAGCTGATGGTAATGTTAATATTACAAATTCAAACTTCATACAAAATAATGCAACTTATGGTGGAGTAATAGATAATGAATTTGATGGTTATGTTAATATTACAAATTCAAATTTCATACAAAATAATGCAACTTATGGTGGAGTAATATATAATAACGAAACTGGTGATATTAATATTACAAATTCAAACTTCACACAAAACAATGCAACTACTGGAGGAGCAATATATAATAAAGGAAATCTAATAATGGATCATTTAATTTTAACTGATAATTTTGATTCAAATAATATTGTAATTTATTCAATAACAAATTTCACATTATCAAATTCAATTATTATAAACAATATGGGAAAAATTAATACTAAAGTTAACAACACATTCATATCACCTATTATAAATGAAAATTTAGATTCTAATGAAAATATCAATTTCAACATAGAAAATAAAACATACACTACAACAAAAGATACAGAAAATCATGTTAAAACAATACAAAGTGTAGATAATCCAGGTAAATTACCAGTAACAATAGAATACCCAAGTTATGCTGAAAACAATACAATAAAACTAATTTATAATGTTATGATGAGTATACAAAATATAACACTACCAACACAAACAATCCCATCATTTACAAACACAACTATTGAAACAACATTAAAAGATATAGATGGTAATTTATTAGAAGGTGAAATACCAGCTACAATTAGAATCAATAATAAGACATACACTACAACAATAAAAGATGGAATACTAAACACAACAATACCAACAGAAACATTAGAACCTGGAGAATACACAACAATAATAGAAATACCAGAAACAGAAAAATATGTGAATGGAACAATAACCCAGAATATAATAATAACAAAACGAAGTATACAACAAACAACAATACCAGAAAACACAATACCAGTATTCACAGACACAGAAATAGATACAACACTAACAGACACAAATAACACACAACTAAAAGGAGAAATAAACGCAACAATAACAGTAAATGGCGAAGAAAAACCAATAACAATAACAAATGGAGTAATAAAAACAACACTAACAACAAACACATTAAACGCTGGAGAATACACAATAACAATAAACATACCAGAAAGCACAAACTATAACTCAGCAACAATAACACAAAAAATAACAATAACAAAACAAAACATACAACAAACAACAATACCAGAAAACACAATACCAGTATTTACAGACACAGAAATAGATACAACACTAACAGATACAAATAATACACAACTAAAAGGAGAAATAAACGCAACAATAACAGTAAATGGCGAAGAAAAAACAGTAACAATAGTAAATGGTGTAATAAAAACAACACTAACAACAAGTACATTAAATGCAGGAAAATACACAATAACAATAAACATACCAGAAAGTACAAACTACAATGCAAAAACAATAACACAAAATCTAACAATATTAAAACGTGATATACAACAAACAACATTATCAAATAGTAGTATAACCACATATAACAATAAAACAATTAATATAGTAGTAAATGATACTTTATATGATACTTTGAAAGGTGAAATATTATCAACAATTAAACTTAATGATAAGAACATAACTACAACCATAATAAAAGATGGAATAGTAAATGTTGTAATTCCTACAGATTCATTATCTGCTGGAGAATATATAATAACAATAGAAATACCAGAAACACAAAATTATAATAATGGAATAATAACACAAAAATTAACAATAAATAAAAGAGACATACAAAATATAACATTACCAGACAGCACTATTTTAACCTTAACAAATGGTACAATATTCCTCATAATAAAGGATACACAAGGAGATACAGTAAAAGAAAATATGAGATTTACTGTGAAAATTAATGGAGCAACACAATTACATTCAAGAACCAATAAGGAAATACTAAATGTAACATTACCAACTGATAAATTTAGAAATCCTACATACCAGATGACAATAATTATAGGAAATAATAACTTCTATAATCAAGGAATTATAACACAGACAATAAACATGCAAAAAAGAAATGTTAATATTTCAATGCAAACAAACACACCTCAAACATTTAAAAACATTGAATTAAATATAACTGTAACAGAAAATAATATTCCTTTAAATGATGGATTTTTAATATTTAAAATTAATGAAACAATGAAAAACTCAAATGGTGAACAAATTAGAGAAAATGTAATAAATGGAAAAGCACAATTAAAATATACACTACCATCAACAATTGGAGCAGGAAAATATAATATAAGTGTATATTATATAAATCCATATTATAATAAACAAATGTGTATAGAAAACTTAACAATTATACAAAGTAATATTGAAAATAAAACACTTGATAATATTCAAGTAATTAAGGGAACAAATACAACTATAACAATTATAGTAAATGATACAGATGGAAATCAAATTCAAGGAAAAACATCAATATGTATTAAATTCAATAAAAAAACACTTATACACACAAATATAACAAATGGAATAATAAATGTAACATTACCAACAGATAACTTTAGAAATCCAACATATCAAATAACAATAGTACTAGGAAAAAATAGTCTATATAATAGATCAGAATTTAATGGAACAATAATAGTACAACCACAAGAAGATATAAGAACAAAAAATGGAATAAACATGACAATAACACCATAAGTTTACATGAAAAAAACAATGATGTTTAACCAAACTCACTTCTCCTCCTTTATTTTATTTTTTTTTAAATATTATAATTATTTTTATGATAATAAATTAATTTAAGTACCTTTTATAAAATATATATTAATAAACTTAACAAATTTTTAATATAAATTTTTTTAATCAAATATAAATGAGGAAAATATACTATGATATGGGATAAAGATATTGAATGCTTAACACATGAAGAAATGCAAGAACTACAATTAAAACGATTGCAAGATGTGGTTACCCGAGCATTTAATGAAGTACCATACTACCATGAAAGATACTCACAAGCTGAAGTATATCCTGAAGATATACAAACACTTGATGATATCGAAAAATTACCCTTTACAACAAAAACAGATCTAAGAGCATCCTATCCCTTTGGACTTTTTGCAGTACCACAAAAAGAAATAGTGGAAATACACACATCAAGTGGAACAACAGGAAAACCAACAGTATCAGGATATACTAAAGAAGACTTAGATATATGGGGAGAGGTAGTAGCACGAGGACTAACCATGATGGGAGTAGGTGAAAATGACATCATACAAAACACACATGGATATGGATTATTTACCGGAGGATTTGGAGTACATTATGGTGGACAAAAAATAGGTGCAACAGTAATACCAATATCCACAGGACAAACACTAAGACAAATTGAACTTATGCAAGATTTCAATACATCAATGTTAATATTCACACCATCATATGGATTACACCTAGCTGAAGTTATGAAAGAAAAAGGAGTAGATCCAAAAGATTTAAATCTAAAAGTAATAGGATTTGGATCAGAGGCATGGACTGATGAAATGCGTGAAAAAATCGAAGAAAAATTCGGTGTACCAGCATATAACATCTATGGATTAACAGAAGTAATTGGACCTGGAGTTGCTATGGAATGTCCAGAACAAAATGGACTACACATCTATGAAGATCACTTCTATCCTGAAATAATAGATCCAAAAACACACAAACAATTACCTGAAGGTAAAAATGGAGAATTAGTACTTACAGCACTTACTCGTGTAGGTATGCCACTAATTAGATTTAGAACTAAAGATATTACAAACATACGCCATGAAACATGTGGCTGTGGTAGAACACTTGTAAAAATGGATAAAATAAGTGGAAGAACAGATGACATGCTTAAAATTAAAGGTGTAAGTGTATTCCCATCACAAATTGAAAAAGCATTACTATCAATTAAAGGTGTAGAACCACACTATCAAATTATTTTAACACGACCTGATATACTTGATGAAATAGAAATAAAAGTTGAAGCATCACCTGAAATATTCTTTGATAATGTAAAAGAATTAATAGGAATACGAGATAAATTAGCTCAAGCAATACATGATGAAATAGGACTACGTGTAAATGTAACACTAGTTGAACCTAAAACAATTGATCGTGTTGAATCTGGTAAAGCAAAACGTGTAATAGATAATAGAGGAAAATAATAATATTTTTTTACAGGGTGGAATAAAGAATGAATGATATATATGTAGATCAACTATCAATCTTTCTTGAAAATAAGGAAGGACGAATACTTAACATTCTTGATATTATAGAAGAATTAGATGTTAATATTAGAGCATTATCACTTGCTGATACATCAGAGTTTGGAATATTAAGACTTATTGTAACAGAACCAGCACGTGTAAAAGATGAACTTGAAAATAAAGGATTTATCGTAAAAATAACTAAGGTTATTGCTGTAAGTATAACTGATGAACCTGGAGGTCTTAATCAAGTTTTACGTCTTCTTGATGAAAATAAGATTAATCTTGAATATCTTTATGCTTTTATTGAACAGAAAACTTATAATGCTATTGTAATATTAAAATTAGAAGATATGGAAAAAGCATTAAAAGTATTAAAAGAAGGAAATGCTAATATCATAGATTCATCAGAACTCTATGCAATATAAACACCTTTTTTTTAACCTTCTTTTTTCTTGGAAATTAAACTCTTTTTTTTTGATTAAATAAACTACTTATTTTTTACAGCTTTCATATCCCATCTTAAATGCTTCATAGTTTACATCTATTGATTTTGGTGGTAGATTTTCTTTCATTGTATCTTTAATATCATTAATTTCTAGAGGAAAGCTTTCAACAGCACATGCTCCACCTAGCATTGCCATGTTCATTGAAAGAGGATGTCCTGCACGAGTTGCTATTTTATTTGCATCCATACTATATACAACATCCATTTTTGATGTAAGCTCTTCGAGTATTTCATCAATATCTGGGTAATCTAGGTCTTGTTGATTTATTGTTGATGGATATATTGGTGCTGTATTTACAACACATACTGTGTGTCTATTTGTTTTTTCAAGTGCTCTTAATGCTTCTACAGGTTCAAATGCAAGGAGTATATCTGCTGTTCCATCTTGTATTATTGGACTTTTATCATCACCTATTTTAAGTTCTGTTGATACTACTCCTCCACGTTGTGACATTCCATGAATCTCACTCATAACTACATTATAGTCTTCTTTTATTGCAGTTTCTCCTATTACGATGGATGTTTTTATAATTCCTTGTCCACCTATTCCACAAATATAAATATTATATGCCATTATTGGTTCACTTCCTCTTTTTTAATTGCACTTACAGGACATACATCAATACATACTCCACATTTTATACATGTTTGATCTATGCTTATTTTATCATCAACTAATGTTATACTTGGACATGCTAGTTTATCTATACATTTATTACAGTGAATACATTCATCTTGATCTACTTGTATTATGTAGTTTCGACTTCGTATTTCTGTTTTATTTATTAAATTACATGGATATTTTGCTATAATTACTGATACTCCATCATATTCTAATGCATCTTTGTAGATTTGTATCATTTCATTTACATTTAATGGATTTATTGTTTCAACAAATTCTATTCCTATTGATTTTACAAGATCTTCTATTGATATTGCTGGTGCTTCATCACCCATTCCATCAATTGGTATACCTGGGTTAGTTTGACCTCCAGTCATAGCTGTTATTCTGTTATCTAGTATTACAAGTGTAAATTTCATCTTGTTATGTACTGCATTTATAAGTGGTGGTATTCCAGCATGGAAAAATGTTGAATCTCCAATAAAGCTTATTATTGGCTGATTTTCTGTTGCTTTACTAAATCCACAGCTTGCACCTACACTTGCTCCCATTGA
Source organism: Methanosphaera cuniculi (assembly GCF_003149675.1). NCBI lineage: Archaea > Methanobacteriati > Methanobacteriota > Methanobacteria > Methanobacteriales > Methanobacteriaceae > Methanosphaera > Methanosphaera cuniculi. The sequence goes on from NZ_LWMS01000023.1 coordinate 11,405, forward strand.
CATAAGGAAGTTTGCCATGTTATATGGTGGTGCAATTCCAAGAGTATAACATCCTATATCTGATGGATGTATACTTTCAACATCAAGATTAAGTGAATCTATTGCTTGGCGTGCTGCATAAAATGATGCTCTATGTGGACATCCTGCACATAGTGTTGCAGGTCTATTTGGTAGTGGTATTAGTGTTGGTGTATTTGCTTCACGTTTTAGTACTTCAAAGAGGCCTAGGTTTTCAAATGCATTTATTATTATATCAGGTGTGTATTCAAATATTTCAGGTAGTGTACCATCACGTTTTCCATGAATATTTGTATTTATATGATATTTTCCTGCTATTGCTTGTGTTTCTATTTCATGTATTGGATCTACTTCTTCAACTACGAGTACTTCTTTGTTATTTTCTAAAAATTCACGGACAAGATCTTCTGGATATGGATGTGTAAATCCTAGTTTTAGAATATTTACATTAAGATCATATTTATTTACTATGTCTGCAACGTAGTTGTATGCTCCTCCTGATGTTATTATTCCAACATTAGCATCATTATCAATTATCTGATTTAGTGGACTTGTGTTTGATACTTTTCGTATTTCTGCAATTTTACCGACTAATTCTTCATGCATTTTTCGTGCAATTTCTGGTACTGGTACATGAAGTCCTATGTTTTCATATTCACCATGTGTTTTTGTATTTTTATTATATTCTCCAGTTTCTACTACAGCTCTCATGTGTGATACACGTGTTGTTGTTCTTATTATTACTGGTATGTCAAATTTGTCTGATATTTCATAGGCATATTGTATGTAGTCTTTTATTTCTTGTGGATTTGATGGTTCAAATAAAGGTATGTTTGCTTGACGTGCAAAGTGTCTTGTGTCTTGTTCGTTTTGTGATGAGAATGTTGATGGATCATCAGCTACAAGTATTAGCATACTTCCCTCAACTCCCATATATGCTGCAGTCATTAGTGAATCTGCTGCTACATTTACTCCCACATGTTTCATGAATGAAAATGTTCTTAGTCCTGAACATGCTGCTGCAGCTGCTACTTCTATTGCTACTTTTTCATTTGATGAGAATTCAAAGTATATATTTGCATCCTTTGCTATGTTAAATAATATATCACCAATTTCTGATGATGGTGTTCCAGGATATGTTGCAGCAAGTGATACTCCTGATTCTAGTACACCTCGTACTGCTGCTTCATTTCCTAGCATGAATCTTTTCTGGTCAGATTCTTGATCTAGTATTTCTTTTATATTCATGATTTTCGCTTTCCCTTTTTAAAATTTTTTTTTTGAATTTTATAAAATGTAAAAAAATAAAAAAGTCTTAAATATATTTTAATATAATTAATAATTACAATTTATTTGATAAATCATTTAATACA
>NZ_LWMS01000024.1 GCF_003149675.1 Methanosphaera cuniculi
ATATAATTATTAATTATGATAATTTTTTTATTTTATTCAATATAATGAAAAAAAAGAGATAAAAAATTGAATTTATAAAAAAACACTTTATTTTTTTTTAACCATCCATTTATAATAAAATTCATTATACAAAAATAACATAAAAATAAAATAATAATGAAAAGATTCTAAAAAAAAATAAAAAATCTAGGATTTAAAATTAAATTAATTAGAATACTTTTAATATATTCAAACATTTGGGGAAATAAATAGAAAAAAAAAATTTAATAGGTTGGAATAAAACATGACCAAAAAATCAGATAATGAATATCAAAAGGCAATAAATTCAAATATATACAAATCAAAAACAAATAAAATAAATACTGAAAATAAAATTAAAAAATCAAAAAGTGCTAAAAATAGTGGAATAAAACCTAAAAAACGAGGAAAACCAGCACCATCACAAAGAATTATCAGAAAAAACCAAGAAACAAAACAAAAACAAGAACAAGCAAAAAAAGCAGCTGAAGAAAAAGCAAAAGCTGAAGCTGAAGCTAAAAAAGCAGCTGAAGAAAAAGCAAAACAAGAAAAAGAAGCACAAGAAAAAACTGAAGCAGAAGCTGAAGAAACAAAAGAAACTGTTGAAACTGAAGAAACTGTTGAATCACAAAAAGAAGAAACAACCGAAGAAGCACACAAAGAAGCTGATGTAAAAATCGAAGAAGCAAAAAAAGAAGAAGAAAAAGAAATTCAACAAAAAGAAAAAAACCTCAAAGAAAAAACAAAAGATCTTAAAGAAGCAATAGATCATGAAATCAACAGAGCAAAAGAAGAACTTGAAAAAGTAAAAGAAGAATTAACTAAAAAAGATACACAAGAATCCGAAAAACTCAAAAAAGAAGAAAAAGAAGTTGAAAAACAAATCGAAGAAGAAAACAAAAAAGCAAAACAAGAAATACAAAAAGACGAAACAAAAGATAAAAAAGATGCATCCGAAGCTAAAAAAGAAGTTAAACAAAAATACGATAAATACAACTTCGAAGCAAATGCAGATTTAAAACAAGCAGAACTCGAAGCTGAAAGAATCAAACATGAAGAAGAAGAAAAAGCTAAACGAGATGCTGAAAAACTAAAACGCCGAAAAGAAAAAGAAGCACAAAAAGCAAAAGAAATAGAAGAAAAAGCAAAACCAGAACCTGAAGAAGAAGAAAAACCAAAAGAAGAACCTGAAAAACCAAAAACAAAAGCTGAAATTGCAAAAGAAAAAACCAGACTTGCATATGAAAAAGCTGTTAAAAACACCAAAAAAGCAAGAGCAAAAGCTAAAAACTCACAAAAAGTACAAGAAGTTAAAGATAAAGCAAAAGATACAGTTAAAAAAGCAGCAGATACCAGTAAACAAACAGCTAAAAAAGCAGCAGACACTAGTAAACAAACAGCTAAAAAAGCAGCAGACACCAGCAAACAAACAGCTAAAAAGGCAGCTGAAGCTGGAATTTCAGCAGGAAAATCATTCACACAAGCACTTCGTGAACAAGGATTTATTAATGCTGTAAAACAATCAAAAGATAATATAGCACAAAAAGTAAAACAAGAAAACAAAAAAGCAAAACAAGATGAACAAGCACGAAAAGACAAAGTAAAAAAAGATGTTAAAAAGTATGATAAAAATATAAAACAAGAAGAATCAAACATTAAACAAGATGAAAAACAATTAGAAGAACTCAAAAAACAAGAAAAAGCAAAAGATGAGGATGCTAAAATGGCTGAAGAAAAACAAACAAAAGAAATTAAAGATAAAATTGAAAATGTTGAAAATAAAAGATTATCATTTACTCAAACACTACGTGAAAAAGGACTTATTGGTGCAGAACAACGTGCAGAAAACAGAGTAGAACGTGATGATAAAAAAGCTTCAGAAAAAAGAAAACAAGCAGATGTAGCTAAAAAAGATGCAGAAGTTGCAGATAAAAAAGAAGAAAAAGCAGTACATAAAGCTGTAGAAGCTGATAATAAAGCACAAAAAACTGATGAAAAAGCTGAACTTGAAGCAACTAAAATCAAATCATTCACACAAACACTACGTGAAGAAGGACGTATAAATTCAGAAATTGCAGAAGATAAAAAAGAAGGTAAAGTTGCAAATAAAGCTGAAAAAGAATCTGAAAAAGCTGATAAAGAAGCAAAAGAAGCAATTAAAGAAGCTAAAAAAGCAGATCGTGAAGCTAAAAAAGCTGAATATAAAGCTGAAAAAGCTGAAGCAAAAGCTGAAAAAACAAAAGAAGAAAAACAAAAAACTGACACTGAATTTAAATCATTCACACAAAAACTACGTGCTGAAGGAATAATTAATGCTGACTTTGTAGATGAACACAAAGAAAACAAAGTAGAAAAAGAAGCACATAAAATCAAAGAAGATATTAAAAAAGATATTCAAAAACACGAAGATAAAAAAGAAGCAAAAAATGCAGCTAAAAAAGTAGAAAAATCCACAGAAAGTAGTAATGATGGTAAATCATTCACACAAAAACTCAGAGAACAAGGATTAATCAACGCAAATGAAGATATTAAAGAAGTATCTAATATTCAAGAAGAACCAAAAACAGGAAAAGATATACCACAACCTGATGATATAGCAATAGTTGCTGATTCAACAGAAACTAAAATTGAAAAAATGGAAAAACAAAATCCAACTAAATCTGAAACAAGTGGTAAAAAGAAAACATTCATTGAAAGTCTTCGTGATGAAGGAATGTTATAATCCTAAAAATTAATAATAGGTGGAGGTAATAATTATCATGTCAGATATTTCATGTAGACAAATTTCAAAAGGAATTGCAGAAGGTGAAGCTATTGTAACTCATGATCCTATAAGTTTTCTTGGTGGAGTAGATCCAAAAACAGGAATTGTCATAGATAAAAAGCATGAGCTATACAACCAATGTATTACAGATAAAATTCTTATAATACCATCAGGTAAAGGATCTACTGTTGGATCATATGTTATCTATCAAATGGCTAAAAATAATACTGCTCCTCGTGCAATTATTTGTCAAGTAGCCGAACCTATCATAGCTATTGGTGCAATTATATCAAAAATACCAATGGTTGATAACCCAGATGTTGATATTATAAACACAATATCTGATAATGATAATGTTATAGTAGATGCAAATAATGCAACAATAACAGTAAACTAAGTAATTAGAAGACTTTTTTAACCTCCTAACTATTTTTTCTTTCTTTAATTAATTTATTTTTATAATATTAATATGAAAACTTATTAATATTAACATAGAATATACCATTTATTATGGGTGATATTTTTTTTATTAAATATGAAAAAAATATGTTTTTTTATATAGTAATCTTATAAAACTATTATAGAATTTATTTTTTTTTAAATAAAAAAAGTATGATCAAATAAGTGAATATAAAAAAATATAAAAATTAAAATTGAGGTGAATTCATATGAGCGAAAAAACTGAAACTTTTATAGTTGAAGATATGCACTGTAATGCTTGTGTTAATACAATTACAAAAACATTAACCAACAACCAATATATCTCATCTGTAGAATGTGATTTAGAATCAAAAGAAGTTAAAGTAACTTATGATGATGAACACATTGATGTTGAAGAAATTATTAGTTTATTTGACATGATTGGTTTCCCAGCAGAAGTCAAAAAAAAACAATAAATATTGGTGGCATGACATGTGTCATGTGTTCACGAGCAATAACCTCCGCAGTCTCTAGAATGCCAGGAGTATATTCAATAAAAGTTAATCTTGTCTCAGAAACAGCTGATGTACTGTATAATCCTAAAGTTGTAAGTATTGAAGAGGTTGGAGATAGGATTGACGCTATTGGATATCAGTATCTTGGTATTGCTGATAAAAATTCTATGAATAATAATAAGATTCAAAAGCTTCATGAAAAGAATCTTAGAGAAAAAATGTATAGAATTATTGTTGGATTCTTTTTTTCAATAATCCTTATGATATTAATGTTTGCTGATTTTGGCTTAACACATGATGAAGTATCATATATTTCTCTTCTAATATGTATTATTCCATTTGTTTATATTTCATATCCAATTTTTAAGTCAGCTACAGCTTCACTTAAAAATAAAACACTTAACATGGATGTGATGTATGCTCTTGGTATAGGTATTGCATTTGTTGCAAGTTTACTTAGTACGTTCCATCTTCTTGGAGAATCTCATTTCATGTTATATGATACAACAATAATGCTTGGTGCATTTTTAATGCTTGGTAAGTATTTAGAAGATCGTGCAAAATCCAGAACTTCAGATTCAATTAATGCTCTTATAAATCTTAAGCCAACAGAAGCAACTGTTGAAAAGAATGTTGATGGTAAGATGGTTCAACAGAAAGTTGACATTAATGATGTTCTTAAAGGAAATATTGTTATTGTAAAACCTGGTGAAAAAATCCCTGTTGATGGTCGAGTAATTGAGGGTAAAAGTTATGTTGATGAATCACTTGTAACTGGTGAATCTGTGCCTGTACTTAAAGAAGTGGGTGATGAAGTTATTGGTGGATCTATGAATAAGGATGGATCATTTAAAATTTATGTAACTAATACAGGTGATAAAACAGTTTTATCACAAATTATTAGTATGGTACAAGAAGCACAAAATTCCACACCACCAATACAACACTTAGCAGATAAAGTTATCGGAATATTTATCCCAACTATACTAATAATAGCATTTGTATCATTTATCATATGGTATGTAGTACTACAAGATACATTCATGTTTAGTTTAAGCATACTAATATCAGTAATTGTAGTAGCCTGTCCATGTGCTCTAGGTCTTGCAATACCAACAGCATTAACTGTTGGAGTAGGACTTGCAGCAAAATATGGAATACTAATTAAAAATGGAGAAACACTTGAAGTATCAGATAAAGTAACACACGTACTATTTGATAAAACAGGAACAATAACAGTAGGACAACCAGTACTATCTAATATAATAAACTATGATAGTGAACAACTAAATGATGCACAGGTAATAAAAATAGCAAGATCACTTGAACAATTCTCACAACATCCAATAGCATCAGCACTATTTAACAACGAATCAAAAGATGACTTTGAACTTGATAAAGTAGAAGACTTCGAAAACATATCAGGAAAAGGAATAACAGGAAAAATAGATGATGTTAAATATTTCATTGGAAATGAAAAACTCATAAAAGACAATCAAATAACAATACCACCTGAAGTACTTGATGATATTAAATCAGAACAACTATCAATGAAAACAAGTATAATACTAGCAAACACAACAAAAGTAATAGCAGTAATATCAGTATCAGACATAATTAAACCAAACAGTAAAAAAGCAATAAGTAAACTTCATGATATGGGAATTAAAACAACCATGGTAAGTGGAGATAACAAAAACAGTGCAAAAATCATAGCCGAAAAAGTAGGAATTGATGAAGTAAAATCAGATCTAATGCCAGAAGAAAAGCTAGACTACGTAAAACAACTTCAAAATAAAGGAGAAGTAGTAGCCTTCATAGGAGATGGAATAAACGATGCACCATCACTAACACAGGCAAATGTAGGAATAGCAATAGGAACAGGAACAGATGTAGCAATAGACTCAGGAGATATAATACTAATAAATGGAGATCTAATAAATGCAGTAGCAGGACTACAAATAAGTAAAAAAACAATATCACGAGTAAAACTAAATCTATTCTGGGCATTTGCATATAACGTAGTATTAATACCAGTAGCAGCAGGAGTACTACATCCATGGAATATATCATTCTTACCTGAATATGGTGCATTTGCAATGGCATTAAGTTCAGTGACAGTAATATCACTATCACTCCTACTTAAAAGATACATACCAGAAGTACTAAAAAACTAAATTAATAAAATTCCCCACCCCTTTTTTTCTTATTTTTTTTTTAAATATCCATTTATAATTAGACTAATTATTTTTTTTTAGAAAAAATAGATACAATAGGTAGGTATTAAGTTGGAAATTCTTCTAATAAATTAAAAAAAAAAGAGGGAGAGTATAAAAAAAGAAAGTTCACATTATACATTATGTTTTATTATTTCACGTAGTACACTTGTTGCATAACATCCCCGTGGAATAAAAAATTCAACTCGTATTCCATCATCTAGTTTTTCAACATGTGTATCATCTATTTTAAATCTTACAGATCGTCTAATTCCATGACTTCCAAGTTTTGGTGTTTTAGGACACATGAAATCTTCTTTTGTAATATTTTCATCATCTACTACTTTTTGTTCTATTTCACCTTGAATTCCTTCAGCAAATGGTACTTTTGAACCTATGAGTGGTGCTGTTGGATTAACCTTGAAATTATCAATGTCATCTTGGATTGTATCTTCATCTATATCATGTATCCAGTGTTCTTCTGAATCAATTATAATATCTCCTGGTAGGTATTTGTTTATTCCTACTTTTGTACGTTCATTTACAATTTTGTTAAACAGGTATGATTCATATGCATTTACAAACATTCTTTTTAGTGGTTTTGGTAGTGATTCTATTGCACGAATATAATCTTTTTCAGTTAAATTTCCATGTTTTCTTTGTGAATCTGTTAGTTGTTTTATCATGCTTTTTTCATATCTCATACTTTTTGGCATCAAATCATATGCATCTTGTAATTTACCTTCATCATAGAGTTTTCGTGCTTCATAATGTATGTCATGTTCTTCAGGATTTGGATTTCCAATATAAGTATCTACTGCCTTTTTAACATCCCCTTCAACTAGACATTTTCCAACAAGATGTGTGGTTGAACGTACTTCTCCAAAACGTTGATATCCATAATAGTTAGGAACACCAGTTTGTTTTAGAGATTCAAGCACTTCTTGTGCTATTTCTACATCTTCTGATGGGTTGTTAGTATTTCTTATGTTTATTTTAAATTTGTTTCCTTTTAGTTGTCCCATTCTTAGCTTTTTTTCATTTGCTTTAATATCTAGTATTTCAACATTATGTAATATTTCATTAAAATCAGGTAGTTCTTCTGGTGTTATATTACTTATACATAGCCATTGTCGGGTTATGGCACTACGATCTTTCATTCCTGCAAATCCTGTTCTTTTACGACTTAGATGCATTGCTTTTGCCATATCTAGTACTACATCTAGTGTTGTTCTTCCATTTTTCTGGATTTGTATCCATGTATTTTGTCCTTTTCCTGATGGAAGTTGTAGTGGTACTTCTTCTACATAGAAATCTTCGTTTGATTGGCGTATTTTTCCACCTGTTGGCTTTGTATCTGTTATGAATGTTTCTACATTTAACATGTTTTTCTTGATTCTCCCATTTTTTTGTAATTAAAAACTTTATAATAATATGAATAAAAAATTAGTTTCTTTTATAATTATTAATTAATACAAAAAGATTAAAAAAGTATATTTTCTCATTTTATTTTTAGAAAAAAAAAATAATAAATATCAATAAAGAAAAAAGCATACTCCATCATGTGGTAATTTCTTTTATTATTCTTCTTTCTTTATCTTTTTTTTATGTGTATCTTGAAGCTATATAATCTGGTTCATAACCTGAATCATCATATGAACTACCACCACTACTACTACTTGAACTTGAAGATGAACTTGGTCTACTATGTGATGAGGATGATCCTCCATTATGGTAGTTTGATGATGGTCGTCTATTACTACTTATACTACTGCTACTTGAAGTTGTAGATTGTTGAGTTGATGATGATACACTTTGTGATGATTGAGCATTTTGTTGTGAATTTGAAGATTCACTATTACTTGTTTTTGTATTTTCATTTGCTACATTACTTGTTGTTATGTTTGTTTCATTAGTATCATTTGTACTATTATTATCAATTAATGTTAATGTCTGATTTGTTGTTGTTGGCACATTTATTTGTATTATTGCATTTACAGCTATTAATGATAATATGATAATTATTGGACATAATACTAAGATGAAAAGTTTTCTATCTTCCATAACTATCAACTACATCTTTCAATTTTTTTATATACTATTTATTTTTGTAGAAATTTAAATTAATATTTTTCTAAAAAAAAAGAGATCTTTTGTAAAAAAAAATACAAAAATAAAAAAAGGGAGGTTAAAAAGAATAGAATTTAAATACTATTCTATTGCTAGTTTTGTTGTCATACGTGCTGTATTATACCGGTTATTTTCACCTGATACAATAGTTAAATCATATTGACTGTTTTTATACTGTGTTAAGTCCATGTTTATTTTTATTATTCCATTTTGTGATGTTGTATGTGTTATTGTTTTTCCATTTAGTTTTACTGCTACTTTTGTATTTCCTGCTATGTTATTGTTTTGATCATCTGTTAGTTTTACTGTGATTGTTGTGTTATTTGTTCTTTTTACATTTGTTGTTTCTATTGTTATTTTTGGTGTTGTTTTTGTTATTGTTAGTGTTGCATCACTTGTTGATTTTTCAGTCATACTATTTCCACCATATACTGCTGTTATTGTATAGTTTTTAGCTGATAGTTTTGATGAATCAACTGTAAGTTGTGCAATACCATTATTAATATCCACTACACCTTGTGTTTTACCATTAAGTTTTATTGCAACTTTACCACTTGTTTGGATATTACCTTCTTCATCAAGAACAATAGCACTAATTGTGGTTTTACCATTGTCACTTATAATATTAGGAAGAAGAATGTTACTATCTAGTTTACTTATAAGTTGAGATACACTTGTATTTGTTACTACTTTTAATTGAGTATCTCTTACTATAACTGTTACTATTAATTTATCTCCTTCTTTTCCTGTAATTGTATAGTTTATACTTGCATTTTCAGTTTTTTGAGTTTCTACTGTTCCTATTTCTTTTCCATTTACAATGAATGTGAAATTTCCACCTTTAAATGTAAAGTCCACAGGTCTTGCAGTTAAAGTTATTGTTTGATGAATTTTTAAAGGAAGACCATTACTATTTATTCCTATGTATGATCCAAGATTTGAAACACTATTATAGTTTTCTGATATTATATTGTTTTGTGGTGCATTATCATCATCTGTTTTTTGGTAAACTCCATTGTCTCCTTTATAAGTTGTTGAAGATAGTGCATTATATTTTATTTCATTTTCAAATCCATTTAAAATTTCAACTGGATATGCTTCTCCAGTAAAAGTAATGGAATTTCCTTCAAGTATGTTATGACTTGAGTTTATAATTGAAATAGGTGTCATATTTAAGGTAGAAAATGAAATACGAAGTCCAAATATTTTATTGTAGTTTGAATTATTCTCTAATATTAATGCTTTTTCTTTTAAACCTTCAAATCGAGCATTATATATAATATTATTTGATGAATTAGAAAATAAGAATCCTACATTCTTAGTTCTACTTGATACAATGGTTGATGTTATTATATTGTTATAATTTGAATTATTTAATATTATTCCATAACCTGTATCCATTGCAAGTATTACTGTACTTTGTACTCTTCCTGATATGTTTAGGTAGTTTTTATCTGCATTGTCTAGTTTTATTGCTGTTGAGTTAGTAAAGTTATTTGCTTTCATTGATCCTATTGTTATACTGTTTTGTTTTCCTGTAATTTTAAGTAATGTTATATTTGCATTGTTTTCTTGATTTGTTGTTGATATATCAGTTATGCTTATGTTGTTATTGTTTCCATTTAGTGTTATTAGTGTAATGTTTTCATTTATGGTATTTTGCATATTTATTTTTGGAATATTGATATTACAATTATTTGCATTTATTATTAGTTTTGTATTATCATATCCTTTCATATAGATATTTGTTATGTTTGTGTTTTTTGCATTTACTATGATTGTTGTATTTATTAGTGATAATACATCATTTCCTATTAAATTTACTGGTCTTGTGATGTTTAATACTCTATTATATAAGTTTCCTGTTAGTGTTATATTTGCACCTGTAGGTATTTCATCTCTTAATACTCCATTTTCATCAAAGAATCCATCATATGTGTAATCATTTAGTAATAAGTTTTTATATGATTTTACAGGAGTGTTGTCTATTACTACTATGTAATTATTATTTTCTTTTAGTACTGAATCATCCCCAAGTTTAAGAGCATATAAAACGTTATTTTCTATAATACTTTTTGATGATTTTTCATCTATTTTTATCGTGTTTTCTGTTGTGGTTATTATACTATTATTTGCTATTAATATTTCTTCTGCACTATTTAGTATTATTGGTGCTTGATTTATATTTGTGTTTACTGTTATATTAGATAATGTTATATCAATTTTACTTGTATTATTTAGATTTATTGCAATAATGTTATTACCATTAAGATTCATCACTAATCCAAGTAATTGCATGTTTGTTGAGTTGTTTACTTGGATTCCTGTAATATTTTTACTCATTATGTTTGTGAAATTTGTTTCTCTAATTGCCATATTTTCACATGAATTTAGTATTATTCCTGTATTATTCATAGTTGAAATCATATTTATTGTATTGGATTCTATATCATTATAGATACCTGTTGCTTTTGATGTTGTTATATTCATTGCAATTGTATTTTTTGCTGAAATTTGAATAGTATTCTCTGTTATTGATAATGTTTGATTTATCATATTAATTGCACATACATTGTTAAATCCTTTTATTTGAATTTTATTTTTACTTACTGATAATCTATTATCATATCTTTCAGGATTAACTATATTAACTCCAACAATATTATCATTTACTTCGTTAAGATTTGTTATGATAATATTAAAGTAAGAAATACTTGTCAGATTTATACCATCAATTGCTACTATTGTATGTTCTTTATTATCTTGTGTGATATTTGCTGTTATTGTAATATTATTATTATATGAATCAATATTTACTACGTTTTTGATACTTATAGCTTTCACATCATTTGTAACATTTGTGATGAAATTGTTATTCCGTATACTAATATATTGTGTGTTTTCAAATATTATTATATTATTATTTGTTGTTAGATTTGTGTATGTTATTGTTGCTTTTATTCCTCTTATTTCTAGTACTGGTTTTTGATTTGTGTTTGTTATTGTAATGTTTGTCAAGTTTAATGTAGTATTACCTTCTGTTTTTATTGTTATGTTATGTAATATTATTTCATAATAGTTCATTATTGTTATGTCTTTATTATTGTTTAGAATTAATGTTTTATTATTTAAATTACCAATTAATAAGTGTATAGGCTTATCTTCTGGTACATTTATTGTTCCATCATTGTTAAAGTATGTATTATAAGTTGTATCATCTATTACATAATTTCTGTATAATGGTGTGTTTCCTGTTATATTATCTGCGTCTGCTGTTGTTGTTTTTACTGATTCATCACCTACAAGTAAATCTGCAATTAGTATATTTCCTGTTATTGTGTTATTTTTTGTATTATTTATGA
>NZ_LWMS01000025.1 GCF_003149675.1 Methanosphaera cuniculi
ATATAAAAATAATTATAATCAATTAAAAAAAATTATAATTAATTAAAATATTTTAATAGTCCTTTAGGGTAGTGGCAATCCTACGAGACTCTGGATCTTGTGACAGCGGTTCGACTCCGCTAAGGACTATTCACTTTTAAATATTACTCTTTCTAAAAAAAAATAATATTACAACTACTAATTTTTATAATATTTTAAATAATTTTTTTCATGTAAATATATCTTACTTTTTTTTTAAGATAAAATATAAAAAATCTAATATATCAGAACCATAAGAAAAAAAAGAATAAATTAAAAGTTTTTATTTTGCATAAATTAAATAATATATACAAATTTAGATTTTCAGAAGACTTTAAAAAAGAAGGAACAAAAACAAAAGAATATACAATAAATAGGAAACAGTGAATGTGTAAATATGATATAAAAAATAGGAAAAATCAAAAAATACACAAAACAACAACTATATTATAAAACTTTAGAAAAAAAGTGTTGGAGAGATGATTATAATTACAGATAAATACTATTTTAAAGAAATAAAAAACACTCCCTTTTATGATATACAAATAAAAAACAAATCATTAATCATAAAACTTAAAAAAGAAAACAACCTCATAATATCCTCATGGCATAATGGAGGATATCAACAAAACATGGACTACATATTAAATCAAACAGTAGAAAACAAGGACTATGATGATGCAAAAACAAATACAATCAATGAATTTCAAAAACAAGCATTTAAAAAACTAAACTTACCTGTTGATAAAACAGCAGGATTAATAACATCAGCATGTATGGATAATGTTAGTATAAAAACAGAAAAATATGAAGACTTAGAAGTAACAGCAATAATAACAGCAGGTGCTGATAAAAATGGTATAAAAGCAGGAGATCCAGCATCATTTTATGAATATAATCATAACTACAAGCCACTTGGAACAATAAACATAATCATAATAATAAATGCAAATCTTGATCCGGGAACTTTAGTAAATGCAATAATTACAACAACAGAAGCTAAAACATCAGTACTTGAAGATTTAAAACTTGAAAGTCAATACTCAACACACATAGCAACAGGAACAGGAACTGATGGAATATGTGTAATATCAAATAAATCATCAAATAACCACCTTGAAAATGCAGGAAAACACTCAAAATTAGGTGAACTAATAGCTCTTACAACACGTAAAGCTACATATGAAGCATTATATATGCAAACAGCAATGTCAAATGAGTACCAGAAAGATGTAATAAGCAGACTAACACGCTTTAACATAGACTATGAAACACTAATTAATAAAGCAACAATACCAGAGGATGAATATATTCCAAAATTTTATGAATTTATAAACAATCCACAAAATATCGCATGGATTAGTATGATGATAAATCTTATTGATGAATATCAAAATAATCTACTTAAAATAAGTGAAATAACACCACTTATCATGCAAACTACACAAAACTACCTGGAAATAACATATGAAGATAACCTAAAAACGGTAGATGATATTCTTAATTATATAATAAATTCAATTAATAAAAAAATAGAATCATAAAAAAAATGTTATAAAGGAGGAGAGAGAATAAAAAAAAAGTTAGTACTCCCAAGTTCTTTTTTTTTATTCTTTTATTAGTACAATTGGTAGTTTCACATATTTTACCACTGCATTTGAGAAGCTTCCTAGTAGTTTTGATTTAAGTCCAAAACCATGTGTTGCAAGTACTACCATATCAGCTTCACTTTTACGAGCAACTTTTTCTATATCATATTCAGGACTTCCAAATAAAAGCATTGATTCAACAGCAACATCTTCTGACATTACATAATCTACCATTTCTTTGATGATATCTTGTGCATTTTTTTCTTGTTCTGCATATGGTTCAATATTTTTTTGATCCATAATATGTGTTATTACTATAGTTGCATCAAGTTGTCCTGCTAGTTCTACAGCTTTTTGTGTTGCTTTTTTAGATAGTGGTGATCCATCAATTGGTACAAGAATTTTACTTATCATATATAAGAATCTAACTTTTTTTTTATTTATTCTTTATTTTCTTTTTTCATAAATTCTTCTACAATATCTTGTGCTTTTCCTTCATCTACTAAGTTACCATTTTCAATTAGTATTGCATTAGTTGATACTTCTTCGATGAATTCCATTGTATGACTTACAAGTATTATTGTAGTTTTAAGTTCTTCATTGATTTTTTTAAGTGAATTTGCAACTGTTCTTAATGTTACAGGATCAAGATCTCCAAATGGTTCATCAAGTATTAGTATTTCAGGGTGTGATGCTAGTACTGCTGCTATTGCAACACGTACTTTTTGTCCACCAGAAAGTTCGTCAAATTGACGATTTAGGAGTGGTAGTGGAAGATCTAGTGCTTCAAAGATTGGTGCCATATATTTTATTACTTCTTCTTGATCTATTGGTGGGAAGAGTAGGTCTAGTACTCCAGGTCCTAGGTTTGCTTTTTCAAGTTTATTTATTGCTTCATCTCGTGGTAGATCTGTTAGTTGGTAGATTATATCTAGTGTTTCTTTACTTAAGCCTAGTTCTTCAGCTTTTTTAACTGCATTTTCAAATACTTCATTAATTTTTGGTGATAGTCTTGTTGCCATTTGTCGTATGATTGTTGTATGTGGTGAAAGTGCAAAGTCTTGGTGCATAAATCCTAGATTTTTTCGGATTTTCATACGGTTTTCTCCATATTCATCCATTTTTGTCCATGTTCCATCTTCACATTTAATTTCAATCGTACCTTGATCAGGTAGGTCAAATCCTGCCATCATTCTAAGTATTGCTGTTTTTCCAGCTCCACTTGGTCCTACTAATGCTAGTATTTCACCTTTATTTACTTTGAAGTTTATGTTATCAATTGTTAATACATGTCCTCCTTTAATTAGGCGGAAGTCTTTTGTTAATCCTGATACTTTAATTATTGGTTCATCACGTGGAAGATCTGCTATTGGGTATTCTGGTTCTTCTTCTGATAGGAATTCTTTAATAATATCTGATGTTTTTCCTATATCTTTTACTTGTCCATTATATAGTAGTAGTAGACGGTCTGCTAGTGCTTCTTGGATTTCTGGTTGGTGTGATACTACAATTACTGTTGTGTTGTATTTTTCATTGATTCTTTTTATTGTTTTTAGTATTTCATTTTTGATTTTTGGACTGCTCATTGTTGCAGGTTCATCAAGAAGTAGTATTTTTGGTTTTTTTGCAAGTTGTCGTGCTAGTACTAATCTTTGTTTTTCACCACCACTAAGTACAGGTGCAAAGTGATTTGCTTTTTCTTTAAGTCCTACTGTTTCAAGTAGATCTAGTGCTTCATCTTTAAATTCTTCACGTACTTCATCATCAATATAAGCTGTGGTTTCATCACCATTTTTAAGTCCTACTAGTTTATGTATTATGTTTTCTAGTGCTGTTTTTGACCATAAACCAAAGGATCGTTGAAGATGTATTGCTGTTTTTTCTTTTAAATCATTTTGGTAATCAGAGTAGTTTTCAGGTGTTATTACCATATCATCAATTGTGATTGTTCCCTCATCAAAGCTTTCAACACCACGTAGTATACGCATAAGTGTACTTTTCCCAGATCCACTTACACCCATAATTCCATATATTTCATTATCTTCTACCTCAAAGCTCACATCATCAAGAGCTTTGATCATATTACCATCACTAAGTGTGTATATTTTTGTTAGATGTTCTATTTTGATCATTATTTGATTTCTCCTAAAAATATTAGTTAATTAAATAAAAAAAGGGATTAATATTCTTTTCACTACATTTTTTTTTATATTATAATTTTTTTTTATCTAAAAAATTCCTCTTTTTTTATTTACTAGTTATTATATAAGATAAGATGTTTAATATATTGTTTTTATAAATTTAACCTAAATAAAAAAATGATTTTAAATAAACTAGAATGATTAAATACTTAAAATACATTATATAATTATATAAAACAATACATGAGGAGTCATAAAAATAAAATGAAAGATAAAAACGTATTTATAATAGTTCTAGCGGTTCTGATAATACTTGGAATAGTAGCAAGTCAAAGTATACTTACAAATGTAAATGAAACAAATAATACGACTTTAAATAACACAACACTAAATAACACAACAGATACTAACAATACAAATAACAATACAACTGTGAAAGACTCAGATAAAAATAGTAGTAGTAATCATGATAAATCAACCACTAAAAAGTCTAGTTCTAAGAAAAGTAGTAACTCCGAAGTCAGAAAAAAAGGTAAAGATGAATGGGGTGACTATGAAGATGATGAATGGGTATATGGAACAACTATGGATCCTAATTACAAATGGAAAACCAATAAAAGAACTGGATATATTGAATATCATAATATTAAAACAGGAGAACGTTATGGAGGATATAACATAGCATAGATTGGATTATTTGATGTAAGATTAATTTTTTCTTATAGTACTTCTTTTTTTATTTTTTTATTTTTTTTTTATTATACATTGTTTATTTTATTTTTTGATTTTGTCGGGAAAACTAGTTTTGGTGTTCAGTTTTTTATTGTTTTTATTGGTATTTTGTTTAAAAAGAGAATAAAAAAATTGGAGGGTAAGTGGTAGTTTTATTTTTTAGAATCCTCGTCTTCGTCTTTGTTGTTGTTTTCGTTTTTTGTTTATAAGGTAGCGTCTTAATAGGTATAGTGCTGTTAGTATGATGATTCCTACTACTGCTATTGGAAGAAGTGATGTTAATATGTTATCATGTGTTTTTGTAAATTTATATTCACGCATGAAATCCATGTTTTTGTTATTGGTATGATTTTGTGTTATTTTTGCAAAGTTGTATTGTAGGTCGTAGTATCCGATGTGTGCTCCATTATAGTCTATTGAGTTTGGTGCTTTATGATTTTCATTCATGTATTCTTGTGTTATTGTTGCCATTTGTACGTAGTCATAGTATGAGTAGGTATCTTGTGTTAGGTATGATGTTTCTGATGGATTATCAGGTTCTTCATAATCATCTGGTGTTGTTAGTGGTGTTCCATTTAGGTATGATGATGTTAGATATAGTAGTTGTGCTGTTGTGTAGCCATTGTATGTTGTGTTATCTGACTGATTTGAGTTAAGATATTCAGAGCTTGCTTGTGCCATTTGTGATGGATTTAGTTGGTGTTTTAGTATTAAACTTTCATCATATGTTTTTTCATTATTTGGGTTATAGTTTTTTATATCATCAACAATTTGTTCGGCAATATACTTATTTACCTCATTATCTGATTGTTGATATACACCGTCTACTCCAGCATCAGGAAATTGTTGTAGTGGTTGAATATAATTAATTCCAGCATCATTTAAAAATCTACTTGGTGATGCTATTGCAGCAAATGATGTTGGAGAATAGTTATCATCCCATGCTCTTTTGATAAAGGATTTATTATCTAAATTTAAGTTACCAGTATTTACAAATATTACTTGTTTATCACTTTTGGCAGATCCATGTGCTAATACTTGGAAATTTCCACAATCAACCGCTGCAAAATTTACCACAACATCATAATCTGCTTCAACTGCACGTGATCCTTCACCAGGTGATGGGGCTTGAGGATCAATTATAACATCAACTGATGGGTCAAGTTGTTGTATATATTGTTTTACTTCACTTAACATCTCATTATCATTTGATTCTGTACCTATATGATCTGATGTTAAAAATACACTAGTTGCACAACATGATTGTATTGATGCAAATATAATAATTATTAATAATATTAGTAATGATTTTCGATTCATCTATTATGCTCTCCAAAAAAAAGTTGTATATAATATTATTTTTTTAAAACTTTTTTGATAGTATAGTATAATATATTATTATGAATTATAAATAATAAAAATATAATAGAAGATAATAAATATTGAAATTAAAAATAAGTTAATAAAAAAAAAGAAGGGAAGGGAGTAAAAAAAAATGATACTTAAATGTGACATATGCGGACATGAATTTGATCTTGAAAATGCAGGATGTTGTGATTGTGGCTTTGGATGTGGAGGAAGTATGGTAAAATGTCCAGAATGTGGACTTCACATGGATTTACCAGAAGAGTTAAGAGAAGAACATGAACGAATATATAATGAAAAAACAATATTTACAAAACTTGAAAAGAAACTAGCAGAAGATGAACAAAAACAACAATAAAAAAAAATAAGGGATGTAAAATTACAATGACACAAACAACTAAAAATCTACGTCAAATATTTAATGAAACAGTAAAACATCAAAAAAAACATGATGCACTAATAATACCAGTAACTACAATAAATCTACTTGCATACAGAAATGACTTAGATATTCATTTTCCAGAAATACATACAAATAAAAAAGATATGATAGATTTATCTCTTGCACCATATAAAATATCAAAAATTGAAGGAGTAAATCTACCATTTGATATGACACTTGAATCTGAATCATTTGGATGTGAAATTGACATGCGTGATGAATCAAACATGCCAGAAGTTCAAAAAACACCATTTAAAAAAGCAATAGATGTAGAAATACCAGATGATTTTACAAACACAAAACGAATGAACATACTATATGATGCAATATGTGATATTCGATCAAATTATCCTGATCTTCCAATAGTAATAGGAATAGTAGGACCTTTCACCTTACTTGGACAGTTACTTGGAATAGAACAACTACTAAAATACATTAAGCTTGACTATTTTGAAGTAGAAGAAGCATTAAGTGTAGTGGTTGAAGCTTTAATTGAATTTATACAAAAACTAGAAACACTAGATATTGATGCTGTAGTTGTATGTGAACCAAGTGCATCATGTGATCTTCTTGATCCTAATATTTTCAATCAACTTCTTAAAGGTGAGCTTGAATACATAGCTGATGAAACAACAAAAACTAATACTATACTACATGTTTGTGGAAATACAACTCAGATAATAGAAGATATGTTAACATCACATTATGATGTAATAAGTATTGAAAATGTTGTATCATTAAATTATGTAAATGAAATGCGTGATAAAACAAAATCTGATACTTTAGTAGCAGGTAATATATCAACAAAAACACTTCTTCTTGGAAGTACATCTGATGTACGTGATGAAGTATTTTATGCACTAGATAATGGAATAGATATACTTGCATCAAGCTGTTCTGTACCACCATATACTCCAGAAGTAAATGTGGCAGAAATGGTAAAAGCACGAGATGAATATTATCAAACACAAAAATAATAAAAAGGAAAAAATAATAATGAATAAAACTAGATGTTCATGGTGTAATATGAAAAATCCCACATACATTAAATATCATGATGAAGAATGGGGTAAATTATGTTTAGATGATGATTACTTATTTGAAATGCTACTTCTTGAATCATTCCAGGCTGGATTAAGTTGGGAAATCATACTAAATAAACGTGAAAATTTCAAAAAAGCATATGATAATTTTAATATAGATAAAATAATACAATATGATGATAAAAAAGAAGAGGAACTACGAAATAATCCGGGTATAATACGAAATAAATTAAAAATTCGTGCAAGTATCAAAAATGCTGAAGTTTTTAAACAAATACAGGGTGAATTTGGAAGTTTTAAAAAATATCTAGAACAATTCACGCCAACTAATGAAATTATATATGAAACAGATAAGGTGACATCTAATTTATCTGATAATATATCAAGGGATTTAAAAAAACGTGGTATGAAATTTGTAGGCTCAACTACAATATATTCATATCTTCAAGCTATAGGATTAATAAATTCACACAAAAAAGAATGTTTCATGTATAAAAAAGGAGAATAAAAAAAAGGTGGAGTTTATGTTTTGATTTTTCTAAAAAATGATGCATTAATCGGATTATTTTCAAGAAGAATTGTTGATCCTATTATATCTTCACTTTCAATTCTTACATCAACTCCTATTCCATCAGGTTCATATTGTTCTATTTTTGAAGTTACTACTTCATTTATAAATTTATCTACATCTATAGATTCATTATCATAATCTTCATTTTTTTGTTCTATTGCTTCTGGAATATAGCTTTCAATTAGTTTTCTATGATTTTGTTTATATAATGTTCTGTTAAATAGTAGTTCTATTCCTGATACTTTATTGTTTATTAGTATGATAGATCCTATTGTATCATTTTCATCTTTAAAATTATCTAAGTATTCATTTATTTTTGCTTTGTTGTTTGTGTATATTTCACGCATTGCACTAGTTTTTGATTTTACTTTTAAAGTATTACTTACTTCGCTTATACGATTCCATACGCGTGATTGGTTTGATTCTCTAATTCCACTTGTTTTTAGTGATTCTGTTACATCTTGAGCTTTTGCTTTTCTAAGATTTGCTTCAGCAAAATGTCCTGAGTATTTAAAATGATTTGTAGTGTAGTTCCATCGTCCTGATTCTGTACATGATACTTTTATTTGCATGTTTGTTTTTGGTGGTATGATGTATGTTGCATTTGCTATTCTGTTTTGTTTAGCTCCTATTAGTTCTTCACCATCAAGTATTAGTAGTGGTGTTATTGCATTGTTTGTAACATTAAGTGTGTTAACATTAGCATTTTCAAGTTCACCTATTTCAACAAGTCCCATTTGAAGTCCTTTTTTTAGTGGTAATATGTCAATATTATTGTAGTTTTCATTACTTTTTATACCAATTACTGACATGTTTTCATAGCTTTGCATAGTTGTATATTCAAAGTTATCAAATAGTTCTTTAAGATTTATTGTTTTAGTCATAATAACCATCGTCTTTATATTATATGTAGTTTATGTCACTTTCTGGATTTTTAAGTTCTTTTTTAATTTCATCAGCTGTAAGTACACGACATATTATAATATCATCAAATATAAATTCTACAATTCCATAGTCTTCATCTGATATTTTATCATATAATCGTCCACTGCTCATTGTACCTTTTACTACGGTTCTAACACTATTTGCAACGTATGCACTTTCTCCTGCATAACGAAGTTCAACAAGTATAGCTTCAGAATCATACTGGTTTTCAAAGTCTTTTATTAGTTTAATAATACTTCCAACATGAAAAGGTTTACTTCCATTAAACATGTTAACTGCTGCTAGTGTAAAATACATACTATTTTTTTTTATTTCATTAGGCATATTATCAAATCTCTTTATTTTAGAATATGATCTGGGGAAAAGTAGATTCTTCTTTCTTTTTTTTATTATATTAATATGATAAAACATAATAATAAAACATTACTAAAAAAAAATTTTATTTTTTAAAAAAAGGAAGGGTATGATATTTTTATGTTAGATGATAATGAAATAATTGAAATAATATCAGAGTATGATTTAGAACTAAAAAATACAGATCCAGAATTAGTTGAAATAATAGATAATCTAATATGTGTTGATCTTAAAGATGAATATATGAAATTATCATATGATGAGCGTATGATAGTAATACTTACAACACTAATAACAAATCAGTCAGTAGACTTGTATGAAAAATTATTAACACAAGCTCTTCGTAATGGATTTAAGCCTGTGATCATAAAAGAAATGTTATATCAGACAATTGTATATGTAGGACTTTCTAAGGTGTATGAATTTATTGATATAACAAATGATATATTTGATGAGAATGGTGTAGATGTACCACTACCAGGACAAAGTATAACGACAAATAAAACACGTAAAAATGAAGGATATACTATACAAGCAGACCACTATGGAAAAGATTGGCTTGATATGAAGATTAAATCTACACCAGATAATCAGAAACAATTATGGGATTATATTTCAGCATTTGGATTTGGAGATATTTATACACGTGGTGGAATATCACAAAAACAAAGAGAATTAATAACACTTGCAGTACTTGTGTCACTAAGAGGATGTGAAGATCAACTTGAAATTCATATGCGTGGAAATCTTAAAGTGGGAAATGATGAAAATAAGATAATTGCAGTACTTATGATACTTATACCATATATTGGTTTTCCAAGAATACATAATGCACTAAAAATACTAAATAAAATAACTATTTAAAATTAAGAGGTTTATGAAAAGAAGGTGAAAAAAAAGGAGTGGTAGTTTTTATTCTCCTCCTGTTTCATCATATACTATACCAATTGCTTTCATGAATGCTGGTTTACCAGCAAGAAGTAGTACTACTTTTAGTATGTCGATAAGTTCTTCACGTGTGAAGTTAAATTCTTTAATACCACTAATTATCTGTTTACGAGTTCCACGTATATCTTCATTTGCGGCAGTAAGTGCAATAGATACAAGTTTTAGTGTTCTATCATCATGAACATTATCTGTGTATATAATTTCTTTAAGTTCTGCCATATTTTTATATAACTCTGGATAGTCTTTTTTTAGTAGTATCATATTTTTGCTCATCCAGTGTTCTTCAATGTATTTATCTTCTTTTTGTTTTTCATCTTTATTCATAAGAAAATCACCTATATTTTTTTTCTTGTTTAATCTTTTTTTTATATTACTTATTTGATAAAAAAAGTTTTAATCCTTTGAAACTAGATTAAAATTCTTTTTTTGCTGTGTTTAATAATAATATAGTATGTTGTTTCTATTTAAACGTGAGGATAATTAATTAAAATTCGTATACTACATAACTAAATTTATGCAGTATTTTCTAATTATCTTGTTAGATTTGGTTCGTTGGTAATAGTATGTGCTACAAAAAGCGAGACACATGAACATAAGAAAATCTCTAGATTTTCCAAGTAATGATTTGTAGTTTTTCCAATTGTAGCAATAAGAACATTTTAATAAATAACTTTTATTAATGAGAGCTAAAAGAAAGTTTCAAAGATGTCAACTGACATGGAGAAATGGTTTAGTTCAAAGTACGTTAAACGCAAAAAAAGCAAGTAGACAATTAATGCAATTGTGTTAATTGAATTAGTGGTGTAACACGAAAAAAGTGTTAACAAAAGAACTGCTATAATTTTTTTTAAGTTTA
>NZ_LWMS01000026.1 GCF_003149675.1 Methanosphaera cuniculi
ATATAAAATTTATTATTAAAAAATATAAACAATTATTATAATATCTTAAATTTAATATCGTTAAAAGCTTATTGATATATGGAAAAAATAATGTTTCTTTTTTCTAATAAACTTATAATATTTAGTAAGAATAATTAAATAATTTTTTTTTCACATATTAAAGTATAGTATGGGAAACTTACAAGAAGGAATGTGAAAATTAGAAAAAACTAAAATATAGCGATGTTAATAAAATTTACATAAAAATATAAATAATGTTTAGATATTATTAAATTCATTTACATAATAATTCATAATAATAAATTATAATATTATAATAGAAAAAAAATGTTAATAAGTAATTTTTTAACGATTATATTAAATTTAAAAATAAATATTGATAGTGAGGGTGTTTAAGTGAAATCTTTAATAAATGATAGCTTAAAAGATTCAAAAGCTAATACTGTAGAAAAACCTACTATCCCTAGTTCAAGTGCAAACTTAGATGATATTAATCAAGAACTTGTGGATATTATAAATCAAAGTAGAGCAAAAATATTTGTTATAGGTGCTGGTGGTGCTGGAAATAATACAATTTCACGTCTTGGTGAAATCGGTATTGAAGGTGCTGAAACCATTTCTATAAATACAGATGCACAGGATTTATTCTTTTGTAAATCAAATGATAAAATTTTAATTGGAAAAGAAACCTGTGGTGGTCTTGGTGCTGGAGGTATTCCTGATGTGGGAGAAGCTAGTGCTGAGGAAAGTGAAGAACAAATAAAAAGAAAAATTGATGGTGCAGATATGGTATTTGTAACCTGTGGTCTTGGTGGAGGAACAGGTACAGGTTCAGCTCCAGTAGTTAGTAAAATTGCACAAAAATGTGGTGCATTAACTATTGCTGTTGTAACAATGCCATTTAGTGCAGAAGGAATAAAAAGACGTGAAAATGCTGAACGTGGTCTTGAAAAACTTCAAGATGCAGCAGATACAGTGCTTGTAATTCCAAATGATAAGTTACTAGAAGTTGCTCCAAGTTTACCTATTAATAAAGCATTTATGGTATCAGATGAACTTCTAGGTCGTGCTGTTAAAGGCATTACAGAGTTAATTACTAAACCTGGACTTGTAAGTTTAGACTTTGCTGATATTAAAAGTGTAATGAAAGATAGTGGAATGGCAATGATTGGTATGGGTGAATCTGATACTGGTGATAGAGCTATTGAATCTGTAAATGAAGCACTTAACAGTCCACTTCTTGATCTTGATATTTCTAATGCAAAAAGTGCTCTTGTTAACATAAGTGGAAGTAATGATTTAACATTAAATGAAGCTGAAAAAATTGTACAAATTGTTGCAGATGAACTTGATCCTGAAGCAAATATTATTTGGGGTACACAAATACAAGATGATCTTGCAAGTACAGTACGTACAACCATTGTTGTTGCAGGTGTAAATTCTCCATCAATTATGGGATCTGATGATTCATATAAAGAAAAATCACGTGGAGAAGAAACAACAACTCCAGATACAGATCTTGAAGGATTTATTGATGATGTATTCTAGATTCTAGTGAAAAAATCTAGATTCTTCATTAATTTATTTTTTTTTAAATATAAACTTTTAGGAAAAACTTATTCTATTTTTAGTATTATTTTTATTTGGTCATAATTTTTGATCTTGGAAATCTTTTTTTATGTATTTTTTCATAAAATTGGTATGTTAAAATACAAACCTTTATTAATAGTTAAAAATATAACTTATATATGATCCCTATCTTAGGATTTTAAATTTTCTCATTTTGAATTTAAACGCAGGTAATATTATGGAAATAAATAAAGAATCAATATATGGTTTTTTAAAACAATGTGAACGAGTATTAAAAGTCTCAAGAAAACCTGATAATGAAGAATATAAAACTGTATCAAAAGTTACAGGTATTGGTATTCTCATTATTGGAGTAATTGGATTTATAATTGCAATACTTGCACAAGTACTATTTTACTAAAAAGAGTAGTATTCGATTTTAATAAATTCATATTATATTTAAACAATGAAAAAAAGGAAAAATACACGAACGTATATCAAAATTACAAATAAATTTTTTACAGATAATTATAAAAAAGTGAACAATTATGTTTTATGCAATGAGAGTTCTTATTGGACAAGAAAAAAATGTAGCAGCACTACTTGCTCAAAGTATTAAGCATGAAGATACTGGAATATCTGCAATTCTTGCACCAGAATCTATGCAAGGTTATATTTTTGTTGAGTCTGATAAAATGTTAGATATGAGACATCCTGCACTTAGAGTTCCAAATTTGAGAAGTTTAGTCGAAGGTGATGTTGAATTCGATGAGCTTAAATCATTCTTAAACCCTGAACCTGCTATGGTTAACATAATCAAAGGCAGTATTGTTGAATTAACATCAGGACCATTTAAAGGCGAAAAAGCTAAAGTGGTAAGAATTGATGAAGCAAAAGAGGATGTTGTATTGGAGCTAATTGAAGCAGCTGTACCAATACCCGTCACAGTAAAGGGTGACCAAATCAGATTAATACAAAAGGAGGCTGAATAGTGGCTAGTCAAACTATTGAAATCCTAGTGGAAGGTGGAAAAGCCACACCGGGACCACCTTTAGGTCCAGCTATAGGTCCATTAGGTATTAATATGATGCAAGTTGTTGAAGAAATCAACAAAAAAACTGCAGATTTCGTTGGAATGAAAGTACCTGCAAAAATTACCGCAGATCTTGATACAAAAGAATTTGAAGTATCAATCGGTACACCACCTACAACTGCTCTAATTCTTGATGAATTAGGTATTGAAAGTGGTTCACACGAACCAGGTACAGAAGTTGCAGCTGATTTCTCAGTTGAACAAGCATTTAAAGTTGCAAGAATGAAATTTGATGACTTACTTGCAAATGATTACAAACACGCAACAAAAGAAGTAATCGGTACATGTGTAAGTATGGGAATTAATGTTGCAGGTCAAGATGGCCGTGACACCCAAAAAGACATCGATAATGGGGATTATGACGAATTATTCCAAGAATAGTTCTATCATAGTTTTCTTAATTATAGATATAATTTCATTTATTCGCAATTTACATATTAAATCTTAATTTAATTATATTATATTAATCAAAAACGATTAGGCTTTAAATATAAAAATTTTATACAATGTACGTGGTACATATAATTTTATTTACACGTTGAATAATGATTTAAGTTAATTTAAATCTTATTCTTTGGAGGAAATTGAATGACACAAGTAATTGAAGAAGCAGTGAAGAAGGTTAAAGAAGATTCTAAACCGAGAAACTTCACACAGTCTATTGATGTGGTCATGACCATCAACGATTTAGACATAAACAAACCAGAAAACCGTTTAGATGAAGAAGTGCTTCTCCCTAATGGACGTGGAAAAGATGTTAAAATTGCATTTATAGCTGAAGGTGAACTTGCATACCAAGCTGAACAAGCAGGTGCAGATTTAGTAATAGACAAAGAAAGACTTGAAGAATTAGGTAAAAACCGTCAAGAAGCTAAAAAAATAGCAAATAATTATGATTTCTTTGTAGCACAATCTGACTTAATGCCAACAGTTGGTAGATTCTTAGGACCAGTACTTGGGCCAAGAAAAAAAATGCCTAAACCAATTCCAGCAAGTGCAAATCCAGAAACCATATTAGGAAGATTAAAAAACACAATAAAAATAAGAGTGAAAGACCAACCTATGATACAAACAATTGTAGGATCAGAAGATATGACTGAAGAACAAGTTTCCGAAAATATCGATGCTATAATGGATGTTCTTGATCGTAAATTAGAAAAAGGTTCAAAACAGATCAAAGCAATGTATCTTAAAACAACAATGGGACCAGTAACGAAGGTGATGTAAAATGCCTCATGTTGCAGATTGGAAAAAAGAAAAAGTTGCTGACTTAGAAAATTTAACAAATACTCATGAAATTGTAGGAATTGTAAACCTTGCTGATATCCCAGCACCACAACTTCAAACCATGAGAAGATCTTTAGGAAAAGATGCAGTTTTAAGAATGTCACGTAAAAACTTCATAAAAATTGCACTTGAACAATCAGATAAAGATGTTGAAGGGTTAGCAGATTACCTTGAAGGTCAACCAGCTATGGTCTTCACAGAAATGAATCCATTCAAACTATTTAAAATCTTAGAAGATAGTAAAACGGAAGCTCCAGCAAAAGCTGGAAGTATTGCTCCAGCTGATATCGTAGTTCCAGCAGGAGATACATCATTCCCACCAGGTCCAATTCTTGGTGAATTACAACAAGCAGGTATTCCTGCAAAAATAGATAAAGGAAAAATTGTAGTAACCGACGATGCTACTGTAGTAAGCGAAGGTGAAGAAATTCCTAAAAACGTTGCAGATATCTTAACAAAACTTGAAATCCACCCAATGGAAGTGGGAATTGATTTATTAGCAGTTTGTGAAGGAGACACAATATATACAGCAGATGTACTTAAAATTGATGAAGAAGAAACTCGTCAAATAATTGCAAATGCTTTCCAAAGTGCTCTTAACTTATCAGTATTCGCTGGTATCTTAAACAGTGAGTCAACACCTGTACTCATACAGAAAGCAGCTAATGAAGCTCTAAACTTAGCATTAAATGCTAACGTATTAACTTCAGAAACAACTGATAAAATATTAGCTAAAGCATACTCACAAATGCTAGCTCTAGCATCACAATTATCAGAAGATGCAACAGATGATGAACTTAAAGATAAACTAAGTTCACAAGCAACCGTTGCAGCAGCACCAGTGGCTGATGATAATGATGATGAAGTTGAAGAAGAAGATGAAGAAGTATCTGCAGCAGCAGGACTTGGAGCACTCTTTGGATAGATCTTTTCTATAAATCTTCAATTAGAGAAATCAAAAAAGGTAATTAATAGACTAAAAACGGAAAAACTCAAATTCTATATAGCCAAATATGGAATTAATTAATTTAAAAATAAAAAAAGAATTTAAAAAGAATCTTTATGAAATTGTATTATTTATACAATAAAACATAGATTAAAAAAACATATAAATAAATTATAAAAATATAAAGGTGTATTAACATGGAATACGTATACGCAGCATTATTATTAAACGCAACAGAAAATGATATTAACGAAGAAAACGTTACAGCAATCTTATCAGCAGCTGGAGTAGATGTAGACGATGCTAGAGTAAAAGCATTAATCGCATCACTTGAAGATGTAGATATCGAAGAAGCTATCGCAACCGCAGCAGTAGCAGCAGCACCTGCAGCAGCAGCACCTGCAGCTGAAGAAGCTGAAGAAGAAGTTGAAGAAGAAGAAGAGGAAGAAGAAGAAGCTGAAGAAGCAGCAGCAGCTGGACTAGGTGCACTTTTCGGATAAGTGCCCTGTCACTTCCTTCTTTTTAATTCTTTTTTTTAATTAAATTCTTTTTTATAATAAATAAACACCACTTTTTATGAAAAAACTAATTCTAAAATAAAAAAATATTTTTTTTAAATACAACAATATTTATATTGAAAAGTAGTATTTTTTTACTTTAATTTTAGTACTAATATTATTAACTCTCTTTTTTTTAAGGACTTTTTATATATTATAAAAAACATAAAAATAACATAGTATAAATAAAAAATTTACAACTTTTTTAAAGATTAAATAATTTAATTTAGAAAGAAAAATAAATTTTTATCATTTTTTAAAAAAAGCAATAACTTAAGTGTATATTTATGACATATGAACTTGAACAATTAGGATATAAAAAACAAGTCTGTCAGAAATGTGGAAATACATTCTGGTCTATTCGTGAAAGAGCAACATGTGGAGATGCACCATGTGATGAATACGAATTTATTGGAAATCCTGTGACAGACAAACAATATGACTTAATGGGAATACAAAAACAATTTAAAGGATTCTTTGCAGATCATGGACACACACCAATTGACAGGTATCCAACACTTGCAAAACGATGGAGAAATGATGTATTTCTAGTTGGAGCATCAATTTATGACTTCCAGCCTTGGGTAACAAGTGGAATGGTACAACCACCAGCAAATCCACTTACAATTGCACAACCATCAATCAGATTAAATGATGTAGATAATGTAGGACGAACAGGAAGACACATGACATGCTTTACAATGGGAGCACACCATGCATTTAACACAGAAGATAACCCTGTATACTGGAAAAATGAAACATTAAGATATTGTCATGAATTTCTTGTAAGTATTGGAATTAATCCTGAAGAAATTACCTATATTGAATCCTGGTGGAAAGGTGGAGGAAATGAAGGACCATCATTTGAAATATGTGCACATGGTGTAGAACTTGCGACACTTGTATTTATCCAATATGCAACAACTAAAAATGGATTAAAAGAAATACCACTAAAAATAGTAGATACAGGTTATGGTCTTGAAAGAATAGCTTGGGTAAGTCAGGGAACACCAACAGCATATGATGCAACATTTGAGCCTGTAATTAATAAGTTAACAGATCTAAGTGGTGTAGAACTTGATCGTGAAATACTATCAGAAAATGCACGAATTGCAGGAATGATGGATATTGAAGATATATCAGATTTAAAACTTTTAAGACAAAAAGTAGCTGATAAACTAAACCTTGATCCAGTTAAATTAAAAGATGCAACAGCACCAATGGAAGCAATATATATAGTCGCAGATCACACAAGATGTCTTAGCTTCATGTTAGCTGATGGAATCATACCATCAAATGTAAAAGAAGGATACTTAGCACGACTTGTACTTAGACGTACCATCAAATACATGAATGAACTAAAACTTAATGAAACACTATCTGACATAATGAAAATACAACTCGACTTTTTATCAAAAACATATCCTGAGATAAAAGATAACAAAGACTACATACTAAACATCGCAAATATCGAAGAGGAAAGATATCATACAACACTAAATAAAGGAACAAACCTCATAAAAAGATCAATTAAAAAACTTAAAAATGAAGGTAAAGATTCATTCCCAACAGATATGCTAATAAACTTCTATGATTCACAAGGAATACCACCTGAAACTGTTGAAAAAATATCAGAAGAAAACAACTTCAATGCTAATATTCCTGATGATTTCTACACACAAATTGCAGCAGCACACGAAGAAGAACCAGAAGATGAATATGAAAAAATAGAACTATTATATCCAAAAACCAAACTAGCATTCTATGATGATCTATCACAGCGTAGTTTTGAAGCAAAAGTACTTGGAGTTGAAGATTCAAATAAAATAATACTAGATCAAACCATATTCTACCCTGAAGGAGGAGGACAACCATCAGATAAAGGATATCTTAAAACTAAAGATGGAATCATAATAAACATAGAATATGCAGAAAAAGTAGATGATGTAGTACTACACCATGTAAAAGAAGATGATATTTCTAAACTTGATGATATAGTAGATGAAGTAATATATGGTGAAATAGATGCAGCAGCACGTGATCTTTTAACACGTAACCATACAGCAACACACCTTGTTATTTCAGCAGCACGAGAAGTTCTTGGAAATCACATCTGGCAAGCAGGAGCACAAAAAGGTATAGATAAATCAAGAATCGACCTATCACACTATAAACGTATATCATATGATGAACTAAAAGAAATAGAACGTGTGGCAAATGAAAATGTACAAGCAAACATACCTGTAAGTATTAAGTGGTATGATCGTACTGAAGCAGAACGTAAATATGGCTTCCGATTATACCAGGGAGGAATTGTACCAGGTAAAAACATAAGAGTTGTGAAAATACCAGGTATAGATGTTGAAGCATGTGCAGGAACACACTGTAATCGTACCGGTGATGTGGGAGTAATAAAACTCTTAAGAACCGAACGTGTACAAGATGGAGTAGAAAGACTAGAATATGCAGTAGCAGACTCTGGAATAACAAAAATCCAAGAAAATGATAAAATCATAAAAGATAGTAGTGAAGTATTTGGAGTAGATGCAGAACAACTACCAAAAACTTGCAGTAGATTCTTCAATGAATGGAAAGAACAACAAAAAGAAATTAAAGCACTTAAAAAACAACTAGCAGAAGTACAAATATCAACACTCACAGATAACATAGAAGATGTAGCAGGCTTTAATGTACTAACACAATTACTTGATGTTGATGCTGGAGGACTACGTGAAATTGCATTAAATATAATAGAAAACCAGAAAGATGCAGATATAGTAATACTATTAAATGGTGATGGAAACATAGTAGCAGCATGTAATCAACGTATGATTGATGCTGGAATGAAAATGGGTGATGTTCTTCGTGATATGGGTGAAATACTCGGAGGACGTGGTGGAGGAAAACCAAACCTTGCACAAGGAGCTAAAATGACAAATCTAGACAAACTAGATGAAGCATTCACACTCATTAAAAATCAAATAGGAGAATTATAAATTCTCTTTCCTTCTTTTACTTTTTTTTATACGAATTATAAATTCTATTTTTAAATCTAATATATTGAAAATATTATAATATCTATTCTCATTTTCACGGGAAATTATAATTTGGTGTTTAATATTTAGGGAATTTTAATAAATATTGTTTAATTAAAAATAACTATATTTTTTTGTAAATCTAAACCACCTATAGAATAATTAATATTATCATGTTATCTTTTTTTTTATATTAGTGATCTGATTAACAGTTTCTAATAATATTCATAATTTTAACTAAAAGTTATATAACTTC
Organism: Methanosphaera cuniculi; assembly: GCF_003149675.1. Lineage (NCBI taxonomy): Archaea > Methanobacteriati > Methanobacteriota > Methanobacteria > Methanobacteriales > Methanobacteriaceae > Methanosphaera > Methanosphaera cuniculi. The sequence continues at coordinate 8,744 of NZ_LWMS01000026.1, forward strand.
TAATAGATATATGGTATTATAATTAGGAAATCAAATTAATCTATAAAAAATACATATAAGGCGGATAAATAATATGGCAAAAACAATAGAGGAAATACAAAAAAAACTAGACTCAAATGAAGCTATTGTTATGACAAAAGAAGAGCTAAAAATGAAACTAAAAAATGATGAAGAAGTTTCAATAGAAGATGTAGATGTCATAACATGTGCAACAAGTGGAGTAATGTCAGGAACCACAGCACTATTTCACATACCAGTAGCAGAGCCAGGATCATTTACTAAAGCTCGTGAAGTATACATAAATGGAATACCAGCATACCCAGGACCATGTCCAAATGAACTACTAGGATCTGTAGATGTAATACTATATGGAACCAACCACAGTACAACAATTGATGAATATGGTGGAGGATTCTTACTTAAAGATCTACTTATGAAAAAAGAAGTTGAAGTAAAAGTAATAGACATGGAAGGTAATGAATTTATTACAAATGTAACACTTGATGATATGCAAACAGCACGTATCATAGGTACACGAATGGCATTTAAAAACTATAATTCATTTACAAACCCAGATACAAGTGCACAAAAATCAATATTTAATGTATCACCAATGGAAGGACCATACAACTCATACTCCTTTAGTGGATGTGGAGATATAAATCCACTACAAAACGATCCACAACAAGACATAATAAAACAAGGATACAAAGTACTTCTAAATGGAGCTGAAGGAATAATAATAGATAATGGAACTAGAAGCACACCAGAAAAACCAAACCTATTACTAACAGCAGATATGAAAGAAATGAATCCATACTACATGGGAGGATTTAAAACAGGACTAGGACCTGAAGTATTTAACACAGTAGCAGTAGCAATACCAGTACTAAATGAAGAAATACTAGATCATCTTAGAATAATAAACCGTGAAATAGAACTACCAGTATGTGACATACACGGACGACACCTACCAATAGATATAATAGACTATAGCATATGGGATGATGCACAACTAAGACCAATACTACATCCTGATCAATGCTTCCATTGTATACCATGTCTATGTGAATTATACTGTCCTGTAAATGCATTCCACAAAAAACCAGAAATAGACAATGATTTATGCTACGGGTGTGGATACTGCTCAGTAGTATGTCCACGAGGAGTACCAGAAATAGACATGAAACAAATAGCAATAACTGTTGATGATAAAGAAAAAACCATTCCAGTAACCTGCAGACAATCAGACAAAAAACGAGCACTACAAATGGCAGAAGAACTAAAAGATGCAATATTAAATGGAACATACAAACTATAAAATTATCTGAAAATCCATTTTCATCCCTTTTTTTACTTTTTTTTATTAAAAATATACTACATTTTGCATATAACTATTTACTTTCCATAAAATTAATTATTTAAGGTATGACTTCCATAAACGGGGGGGGGGG
>NZ_LWMS01000027.1 GCF_003149675.1 Methanosphaera cuniculi
ATATGTGTATAATAGACAGATATTTATTTATATTATTTGTATATTCTTACTATTAAAGTAACCTTTGGTTTTTAAAATATTTACTTATATCATGAAATAAATAAAACCAACATCACAAACAATTTTCATGAATAAATACACAATAAAAATAAAACATCAAAACAACTAATATATACAATAATCACATTTTAAAAACAATAAAAGGAAGGTAAAAAACATATGAAATACATAATGTTTCAAGGAACATCATCAAATGCTGGAAAAACACTCACAGTAGCTGCACTATGTAACATACTAGCACGGGCAGGATACAGAGTAGCACCATTTAAATCACAAAACATGTCCCTAAATTCATATACAACAATAGATAATGAAGAAATGTCAATAGCACAAGTAATGCAAGCTGAAGCAGCAGATATAGAACCAAATTCTAACATGAATCCAATACTGCTAAAACCAAAAGGAGAATTCACATCTCAGGTAATAGTACAAGGAAAACCAGCAGGAGATATGCGATTTGATGACTACCAAGACAACTTCAGAGAACAAGCAATAGAAGCCATAGAAGATTCACTAGAAAAATTAGATGAGGACTATGACATAACAGTAATAGAAGGAGCAGGATCACCAGCAGAAATTAACATGTATGATAAAGACCTTGCAAACATGCTAATAGCAAGAATGACAGATGCTGATGTAATACTAGTAGCAGATATTGACCAAGGGGGAGTATTTGCATCAATAGTAGGAACATACTACCTGCTTCCAGAAGAAGATCGAAACAGAATCAAAGCAATAATCATAAATAAATTCCGTGGAAATGCAGATGTACTAAAATCAGGAATAGAAAAAGTTGAACAACTAACAGGAATACCAATCATTGGAATAATGCCATTTGATGAAACACTAAACTTACCTGAAGAAGATTCAGCATCACTTTCCACACATCATTTTTCAGAAAATGAAAAAATAACAATAGGAACACTAAGACTTCCTAAAATATCAAACTTCACAGATATTGACCCACTAGATTATGAACCAGATGTAGGAATAAAACTTGTAAGTATCTATGAAAATCTAGATGATATAGATGCACTAATAATTCCTGGTACAAGAAACACAGTACATGATATAGAAGAGCTTAAAAAGACTGGAATGTATGATCGAATAATACAAAAAGCAGGTGAAATTCCAATTATTGGAATATGTGGTGGATATCAAATGTTATCAAAACAAATACTTGATCCTGAATATCATGAATCAGACATAGGATCAGTTGAAGGACTCGGACTTCTTGATATGATAACAGAATTTGGAAAAATCGATGAAAAAGTAGTACAACAATCCAGTGGAACAATAATAAATGATAGTGAACTTGGCTTTAAAGCAGAAACACCTGTCACAGGATATGAATTACATGAAGCTATAACAACACTAGGTGATGTAGAACCACTAATAAAACTAGATAAAGGATTTGGAAATAATCCAGATTCAAATTGTGATGGAGCAATAAAAGGTAATATTTGTGGAACATATCTACATGGAATCTTCCATAACTTTGAATTTAGACGAAGCTTTACAGATATGCTAAGAATCAACAAAGGATTAGAACCACTAGGTATGACAAAAGATGATTTTAGTGAAGCAAAACGTGTAAATTATAATCAGTTAGGTGATCTATTTATGGATAATGTAGATGTAGACTACATCTATGAATTACTAGAAAAACAAGAAGATTGATAAAACTATTAATAAGTAATATTTCTTTAATAATTAAGTTTAATTTAACTTCCCAAAAAAATTAATTTGGATTTTCATTGATTTAAATTATTAGAAAAAAAAGAAAATTTAACTAAAAGTTTTTTCATGTTTTTTTCTTGATTTTCATAATTTATAAAAAAAAGTAAAAAAAATTGGGTTTGAAAGAATTTTTATAAATTATTAAATTCTTCTTCCAATATTTTTTTTAGTATACTTTCATCGTCTGATTATCATCATTGTTATATTCTAATAATAGTTGTGTTTGTGTTTTTACTGTTTTTTCTGTGTTTTTTGTTAGATTCATTGTGTATATTGCCTGTTTATATTGTGATGTTTGTCCTATTATTATTGTTATATTGTATGTTGGATTTTTAAATGTGTCTGTTTTTAGAACAATATTAATTTCTCCATTTGTTATTGTTGTTTTGTTAAATGTTTTTCCATTGATTTTTACTGCTATTTTTGTTTTTCCTGTTATTTGTTTTCCATTTATATCAATTTTCTATATTGTTTTTTTTATAAGATGTTTTACACTTTTTGATAATTTTTTTTTATACAATCTTATATTGGTAAAAAAATATTTTTTTACATAGATTTCAAATAATCTTCAATTCTATTAATATTAATAAGATACAATATAGTAGTATAATATATAATAAAAAATAAGGGAATGTTAGAACAATGAATGGTATAATTGTCGGAGCAGGACGTATAGGATATAACTTAGCAACCAAACTACAAACTGATCATGATATAACAATTATAGATAAAGATATAGATGCATATGATAGAGCATCAGAACAACTAAACTGTTATGTAATACATGGAAATGGAACAAATACAAGTATTCTTGAAAAAGAAGATATAGATAAAATAGACTTCTTTGTAGCAGCAACAGGAAATGATGAAGTAAACCTATTATGTTCAGTATTTGCAAAAGAACATGAAGTTACAACAATAGTATCAAAACTAAATAATCCAGATCATGCATCAATATTTAAAAAACTAGGAATTAGTGTAATAAATCCTGAAAGAAGTATAGTACGATATATTGCAAGAATGATTGTAAGACCAACAGCACAATCACTTGTAACAATAGGAAAAGGAGATGGAGAAATCCTAGAAGTTAAAGTTAAAAATCGTAGTATAGCAGGAAAAACAGTAAAACAAATAGAAAATAATACAGATAAATTCATAATTATATCAAAATACATAGGGGATGATATTATAATACCAAATAATGGAACAATTCTAAATTATGATGATAGTGTAGCTGTATTAATAAAAAGAGGACATCTTCTAGAAATACGAGATTACTTCACAGAAGATGGATTTGAACTATAAAAAAGGATATAATTTACATTCAAAAACTTTTTTTTTAACTTAAAAAAAAGAGATTCTAACATAATATATTTAACCTAAAAAAATAACTTACACACATGATATAATTTTTCAATTTTACATACAAAAACTAGTTAAGATGATTAAAATGAGAGCTGAAAAAATAATTACATTATCCAACTTTCTAAGAAATGATGGAATGAATGTAAGTATAAGAAGTACAATAACAGCTTCAGGGTTTTATGAACAATACCATGAAGAATTTGATAATGATCAGCTAAAAGTAGCACTAAAATGCATATACATAAAAAATAAAAGTGATGAGGATAAATTTAATAAAGCATATGATAAAATATTCAACACACAAAAACCACAAAAATCAAGAAAAAAACCTGAAAAACAAGATAAAAAACCTAGAAACATACCAGAAACACAAGAAGAAGTAATTGAAACTGAAGTAATAGAAGAAAATTCAAGTTATAATGAAAACATACAACTAATAGAACAAAGACGACAACAAAAGATAGTAAATGATAATATAACACGCGATAGTCTTATAATGCTTGATAATTATGATAATCGTATCTTTGATATTTGTCAACGATTAAGTAAAAAAATTGCAAATCAAAGAAATAAAAGACGAAAACTTGCAAAATCACATACTGTAAATATGCCAAAAACAATCAGACACAACCTTAAAAATGGTGGTCATTTAATAAATCTCCTAAAACAGAAACCTCCAGTTAAAAAGACAAAACAAGTATTTCTATGTGATGTAAGTGGGTCATGTCAATGGGTAAGTACATGGTTTTTTGCAATACTATATGGATGTTATAAAACATTTGATAAAATGCAAGTATTTGACTTTGATAATAAAGCAGTAGATGTGACAAATACTCTTAAGATGGATTTTAAAAATACATATGAAATAAATTCAGTACACCAGTCATTTGGTGTTAAATCATTTGGACAATCAGATATGAGTAAGGCATTTCGCGAATTTCTAAAAGATGCTAATTTAAATCGTAATACAGATATTATAATACTATCAGATTGTCGTGATTGGAAGGGAAAACGTGTTGATGGAGTACTTGAATCAGCACATCTAATACATGAGATGACAAAACGTTCACGTAAAGTAATAATACTTAATCCTGAGAAGAAGATTCGTTGGAATACTCCTACAAGTTGTGTTAAAGATTATCAGAAAGCTGGTGCTGAGGTTTATCAGACTAATACTCTTGATGAATTTGCAGATGTTGTATCTAAATTATAAAAGAAGTTATTATCTTTGTATAAAGATGAAATTAGTAAAGGTTTAAAAAAAAAGGGATTAGTATAAAATTTATACATTTCTTTTATACAACTATTTTTTTTTCATATCTTAAAGTTAACAAAAAAAAATCTATTTTTTTAAAAAATTAATAAATTAAATAAAAGTAATTCAAAAAAAAGTAAAATACGTTTTTTTATAATATATTCATAAAAAAAATAGTATCTATTATTATAAGTAAAAATTAGTTTTCTTTAAAATTAAATAGTTAGTGCGGCTGCCGGGATTTGAACCCGGGTCGTAGGCTTGGAAGGCCCAAGTCCTAGCCAGACTAGACTACAACCGCATATGCAAATAAGTTTTTATATATATTTTAAAATTAGTTTTTTTTTTAAATTAAATAGTTAGTGCGGCTGCCGGGATTTGAACCCGGGTCGTAGGCTTGGAAGGCCCAAGTCCTAGCCAGACTAGACTACAACCGCATATGTAAATAAGTAAATGCAACGACCGGGATTTGAACCCGGGTCACTACCGTGGCAGGGTAGAGTCTTAGCCAGCCTGGACTATCGCTGCATTGAATATATATAATAGTTGTTAGGATTGTACTAGCAACTATTATAAAGTTTATGTTATTTAGTATATAAACTTTTTGGTTTAGTTTGTTTTATAACAAAATTACTTTCTTAAAAGAACATCAGACATTGAAACTATACGACAAAGATCAGTTTTTGTTACAACTCCAACATTTTTTCCATCTTCACATACTAGAAGTCCTGATGTTTCAGCACGTAACATTAAGTTAGCTGCATCTTCAATTGATGAGTTTGAATATATTGTATTAACAATTTCGCACATTACATCTGATACTTTAACATCATCAATTTTAAATACTTCATTTGGAATCATTAATTCAATTAAATCTGAATTTGAGATTTGTCCTACAATATTATTATCATCATCTTCAACAAATAATCGTCCTATGTCAAGTTCTTGTAGTTTGTCTATCGCATCTTTTAAGGGTGCATCCTGTTTAATTGTGTAAATGTTTGTATTCATCATATCTTTTACTATCATTATTTCCCACTCCTTTATAATTTAAGTAAAAAAATTAAAGTAAATTTAATAATTTATAAAAGTTTATTTCAATTATTATCTTTTTTGATAAAAATTATTAAATATCTTATTTTTAATATAATATATTATAT
>NZ_LWMS01000028.1 GCF_003149675.1 Methanosphaera cuniculi
TAATAATAAAATACAATATAAGATTATACAAAATATATTAAAATTTAAAAAATATTAAAAAATTTTAATTAAAGTATAAAAATAAATATAAAAAACAACAATAAACTAAGAAAAATATGACAAAAAATTCTAATAACAATTTGAAGAAAAAAATGAAAAAGAAAGAAAACCTAAATAAATCACCAAAACAAAAAACCGAACACATAAAACTTGATGAAATTTTAAAATCACTATTCACAGTTTCAAATAAAGTTCTTCTAAATATGATGAATACAATATTTCATGAAGATCACAAAATCGATGAAACATCAATAACTGTAGTAAATAATGAATTTATAACATCAAAATATGATGTTTTAAGAGGAGATTTATTTTTAGAACTAAATTCAGAGAAAAACCAAGTATATCATATTGAATTTCAAACAAAAAATGATAAAACAATGATTATACGAATGTTTGAATACGACTTTTTTAAGGCAAAAGAAAATTATCAACGAAGAAAATCAAAAGAAGGTACAGAAAAAATAGTATTTTATATGCCTAAATCTATAGTAATGTATATAGAGGAAAATAGAAATATATCAAACCAAATAGATATGGAAGTAGTTTTCCCAGATGAACAAGAAGTCACATATAAAGTACCTGTTATGAAATGCTGGGAATACACAACCCAAAAAATGGTCAAAAATAAATTATATCCATTACTACCACTACAACTATTTAAACTGAGAAAAGAACTCATAAAATTAAATAAAGAAAAAACAAAAAATAAGGATAAAATCACAGAACAAATGCAAAAAGTAATGCAAAGAGCAAAACAAACAGCAGAAGAAATTGCAAAATTAGAAGAAAATAAAGAAATAAAACCAGAAGATATGCATACTATATTATTAGCTATTAATAATTTATTTCAATATTTAAATAATAGGTATGAAAATGACACTAAATTAAATAAAAAGGTAGATATTATGACCAAAACATTATATGATCCTGCAGTAGAAGCAAGAGGAATACAAATAGGAGAAAAAAGAGGAATAAAAATAGGAGAAGCAAAAGGAATTATAAGAACATGTATTGAATTTGGATTAAAAGATGATGAAATACTAAATAAATTGAAAGTTGATTTAAATATAGATGATGAAAAAGCAAATAAGTACTTAAATGACTATTATAAAGAAAATAAAAAAGATTAGATAAAAAAAAATAAAATTAATAAAAAAAGGGAGTATTTAATTTAAAGTCCTGTAGATAAAATATTATATCTGCAAGATTTTATTTTTTTATTAAAAAAAAATTGAAAGAGGAAATGTAAAATGATGGAAAATGAAATAATCGAACAAATAATAAAAACAGCCCACCACCTATATGATCGTGATATGGTAATTGGTAAAGCAGGAAATATTAGTATACTAGATTCTACAGGTGAATATATTTATATTACAGCATCAGGAACAAATTTCAAAGAACTAACATATGATGATATTATAAAAGTAAAACTAGATGATCTAAGTTACACAAGCACAAATGATCTTGTTCCATCAATGGAAACAAGTTTACATGTAGGAGTTTATCAAAAGCGTAGTGATGTAAAAAGTGTTGTTCATGTACACTCTCCTTATGCAACAGGATTTGCATTTAGTAAAAAAAGATTATGTCAACAAGAAGGATTTGGTGAAATAACTGGTGAATATATTGCAGAAGTAAATTACTATCCACCTGGAAGTAAAAAATTAGCAGAACATGCAAGTGATGCTCTTAAAAATGAGGATGCTGTAATCTTAAAAGATCATGGGGTAATTACGGTAGGTAAAGATATTGAAGAAGCTACTCTTCTATGTGAATATATAGAAGAAATAGCTAAAACACAATACATATCACATGTACTTAATCTTTAACTGATTCAAGTTCACTTAAAATATTCCAGATAAGAATTCTTGCATGAATAGGTATGTTAGGATCATTACTTATATCATCAAGAATAGAAATTACAGAACTAGCCTTAAGGGTTGGTTCTTCATCTTTCTGGAGAAGTGCAATTGAATCCTCAGCTGCTTTTCTTATATTTCTTGGTACACTTGTATCATTAATTAGTTGTTCTAAAGTACCTGTACAACTTTCAAATATTTGATCATTATCCATAATTAATCACTCCAATTATTCTTTTTATTATGTATTAAAAAATAATGCATTTTTTTCATTAAATTAATAAAAATTATATTTTAATGTCTTTTTTTTCCTTTTAATAATAAATTATTTCTTTCTAAACTATACAATCTATATATCAACTATTCCTTTTTCTATGAAAATTTATTTTAAATAAAGTTTAGAAAAATTTATTATTTATGTATATTTTCTTTATTTATTATACTATCTTTATTGTTTATATTATATAAAAAATTGTAATAAAAAAAAATTAATAATTTAATTCATTTTCATTAAATTTGAATAATAAATTATTAGTTTATAAAAAAAAGATATTTATTTAAAAAGAGATGAGTTTAAATAAAGGTTAAGAAGGGGGTGGTGGTTATTTTTTTGATACTGCTATTGTTACTCCATCATATGCTGTTTTTTTAAATATTAATTCTGAGTTTTCTCCATTTATTATGAGACTTGTTGGTTCACATACTCCTTTAATTCCGAATTGTTTCATTACAAAGTCTGATTTTGAGCATTGTTCATTTTTATAGGTTTCTATTGTGTCGCGTGGTACTATTTGTATTTGTTTTCCCAGATTTTCTACTGTTTTTATTATTCCTTCTTCGTTTTGTTTTATATCTACTGTTGCAAATTCATCAATTCTCTGTGGTGGTATTTCTAGTATTTGACATGCTGTATTTATTGCATGTTCAACTTTACTTTGTGCTATATCACGTCTTGCTCCAATTCCCATAACTAGGTTTTGTGGTGTTAGTATTACACTGTGATTATCTATTGTTGCTATTAATGTATCATTGGTGTTATCTTGTTTTATTTCATATGAATCTTTTAGTTCATCATCAATTAAGTATGTGTATTTGGTTGGTATTTGTAGTGTTGGTTTTCGGTTATCTACTAATGCCCGGTTTATGTATTTGATGTTTTCTGGATTTTCTAGGTTAAAATAGTATTTTCGTGCTATTTCATCTATTCCTTGTTTTTGATTTACATCTGTTGATGTTGTGATAACTGATGTAGATCCTATTAGTTGTGATATTTTATGTGTTAGGTTGTTTGCTCCTCCCATATGTCCACTTAGCAGACTTATTGTGTAGTTTGCATTATCATCAATTAGAAGTACTGCTGGATCTGTTAGTTTTGAGTTTACATATGGTGCAATTGATCGTATTATTATGCCTGATGCCATGATTGCGATTATACAATCGTATGTGTTGAATGTTTCTTTGATTGCTTGTTTTACGTTTTTATGGTATTGTTGTATGTGTAGTATTGTTGGATCTTTTATTAGTTGTTCATAGATTTTATCTGATATGTTTTTTCCTTGTGTGGTTATTGATATTATTGCTATTTTCATTATTGTTTTCACCTCACTTTTATATGATTGTTATTGAGATTATGAAGAATATCAGTAATATTGTTAGTATAAATAATGCTGATGTTACTTTTGTTATTTGTATAGCTTCTTGTATTTTATCTCCTGTTAGTGGACTTTTTCCTCGTCCTAGTTCATATACACCTTCTTTTGTTAGGGTTATGTCCAGTGCTCCTGCTGTTGCTGCCATTGAATAGCCACTATTTGGACTTGGTGTTTTTCTGGCAAATTCTTTCATAGTTTTATATGATTGTTTGTAGTCATATTTTAGTATGAAGGAAGCTGCTACTACGTAGTATCCGCATATTCGTGCTGGTATGTAGTTTAGTGCATCATCAAGGAGTGCTGGGTATCGTCCTATGTTTATTAATTCTTTTGTTTTATATCCTAGCATTGCGTCCATTGTGTTTGATACTCTGTATATAATTGCAATTGGTATTGCTGTTATCATTCCAAATGGTATTGCTACAATTGTTGTGTAAAATAGTGGTGAGATTATACTGTCTGTTATGTTTTCTGTTAGTGTTTCTATTGCTGCTGATGCGATTCTTGATTCTGTTAGTTCTTCTGTGTTTCGACTTACAAGGTATGACATTGATTTTCGTGCTTTGTTTATGTCTTGTTTTAGTTGTATTTGTATGTCTTTTACTGATTTTATTAGGAAGTTTATTGAAAATGTTGTTGATAGTATTATTGATGCTACTATTATGTAGAGGTAGTTGTTGATGAATAGTGATATTATTAGTATTATTACACTTATTGTTACAAATATGAAGTTTGTTGTTATTATGATTAAGAGTCCTGAGAATCTTGTTTTGGGTAGGTAGTTTTTGAGTTTGTCAATTACATTTCCCATGTAGATTACAGGGTGGATCTTATCTGGTACTTCTCCAAATAGAGTGTCTATCAGTATTGCTATTACAATTATTATTACTGAGTAAATTATACTTTCATAAATCATTATATTATTAGTTTTAATGGTTTTAGTATTTAATACGGTTTATAATATTTTTTCTTATTTTTGGTCATATGTTGCAAGTGTATTTTATAGGGGGTTGGAGGTTGTGTATTTCAAGTGTATTTAGTGTGGTTTTAGGTTGTATGTTGCAAGTGTATTTTTTCTTATTTTATTGGTTCAATTTTACTTTATTTTTTTTCAAGTGTGCATTGTTTTTTATTAATGTTGTTTTTTTGTAAATTAGGTGTATATATAACCAGAGAGAGGGACGTATATTGCAAGTGTAAATGCTCAGGGTATACCCCCCTCTTGAAAGTTGTAATACATTATAAGTTATAAGTGTATAAGTTATATATTATGATTGCATAAGTTTTTTAGGAGAATTGTTTATACATGAAACTAATGACCAATCCATAGAGTAAGGTCAATTTTTCACTGTATTATTATAAGGTGTAAATAAGTAATACAAAAATACTTCTAATTATTATCGTAATACTTATTTAGATTCGCAGACAAATTTGACGATTTAAAGAGCAATGAAAAAAGTATACAAAAATTAAACAATAAATCAGATATAAAATTAGAATTAAAACATAATTAAGTATTAAAATTTAAATTTAACATATAAATATTATATTATTATTATAT
>NZ_LWMS01000029.1 GCF_003149675.1 Methanosphaera cuniculi
TGTTTTTAGGAATGATGCATTCTTATTCTGATTATGTAGCACAAAAATTAAATACAACAAGAATTATAACAGATGAAGTAATGTGTATGGTGGGAATAGAAAATAGTAGAATGAATTACATACACTACAACGATCCATTAGCAGGAATGACAATAAAAGATGATACAAATATAATAATGTTTAATACCTATCAGTCAATGTTTTCATATAACTTTGCTAAATTTGTACTAAATACAATAAAATATGATATAGCAACATCAACAATGAATGAAATGATAAGACTAATTGAGTTAAACTCAGAGGTTAAATTATTTCTAGATAATGAAACTGGTATACTTGAGATGCAATCAAAGTTAACAGAAAATATATCGATGATATTGGACTTAAAAACAGGAATTATGACTTCAATATTATGTGTTGATGGATTTGAATATAAAGGAGCAATAACCGAAAACTTAACACAAGATATAGAAAATAAAACAAGTAAAAATAAATTACCATCAAAAATTTGCTTTGAAGATATATTATGTCTAAATTTTAAAGATAAAACAAGAAATATTTTAAATATCCCATTAGATAGTGGATGGGTAGAACTTGAAGGGATGATTGGTGGAATAATGTTTGGTTTGGGTACTCACTTACTTATAGGAGGAATAGGTACAGGAGTTGTAAGTTTAGCTGGTTTAGTTATGACAAGGGCAGGAGCATTTTTATGTGCTGATGCGAATGGTTGGACAACAGACTTAAATAATTTAAGTAGGTGTATTAATACTGGAATTGATTATGGATTAACTTTTATACCATCAGTATTACTATCCAGGACTTCAATGGGAATATTTAGAGTAGCAATCAAAGATAAGGAAATATTTTATAATGGAGGTAGGATTGAAAAATCAGTATATATGAGTCTCAAAGGATTCCAAGAAGCTCAAGAAACATTATATGGAGAAGTAATAGAGAAGATAATAGTTGAACCTCTTAGAGAATGTATGGAATCTTTTTTTTCAACGAAAAAAATTAGTGATTTTCTATGGTTTTGATAATTATAGTTAATTAGATTATTATTCTTATAATTAATTTTTTTTTTTTGATAAAAATTTTCGTTAGGTATTTTATTTTATAATATGATGAGACGTAAAATATTTTTTTAATATTTAAGATTGCATGTGAATTTATATATTTTTGGCTTTGTCAAACTTTGTGGTTTTAGAAAATGTATCATTTTTATACAAAAAATATTATAATATAAATAATGAGAAAAATAAGTATTACACTATCTTTTCTCTATTTTATATAATATATAAATAAATTAGATATTATAAAAAAATTCATTATCTTTCTTATATGTGGAGTAATAGATTAGATAAAAAAATAGTAGTTAAAAAAAGAATATTTTAGTGTTCTACCAAAATTTTTACATCATATTTTTTGAATAATCAATTTTTTGAATAATGGTTGTTATTTTATAGTATTAAAACTATATTACCTTTCTATGTATAAACTTAGAGTAATTATACTATAATATTAAATTATTGTAAGAAAAAATGGCATTTATTCTTCTATATGTTAATTATAGGATAGGATAACTTGATAATTATAAATTTTTGAGGTGATTAAAAAAATGACTAATATTGCATCAGGTTACTTTATTATAGGTGGAATTTTTCTGATATTTGTAATCTTTCTTTTAATATTTAAGCTTTTAATAAGTGATTTTTTTTATGAATTAACTGGACGTAAAATATTTTATATTAGAGAAATGGATTCTAAAGAATTGGTAGATGAAATTTATAAAGTTAATATTGGACGTAAACCTTATTCAGTTGAAATTTTAAAACTTGTAGGTTCTCGTGAACTTATAGATTCTATATGGATACCTTTTATTTCAACATATATTTGTTTAACAATTCTTTTTATAGCATATATACTATATTTAATCAGTGATAGTTATCTTCCATTTTATCTTGGATCTATTCCTTGTGGATTAATTTTATATTTTACCTTTTTAATATATCTTCGTATGAAGGTTTTCTATTTTGGTGGTAGTAAGGTTGAATGTGAAAAAAGATGTCCTGTAAGTTATCCTAGAGTTAGTTACACTTGGACATTGATAATTTCTGGGGGTATTATAATATTTCTCATGTTATCAACAGCAATACCTATTTTTATATATGGTTTAATTGCATCAATAATATTAGCACATATTTATATTTTCCCAGATTATATGAATAAAATATTACCATATGATCTTAGAACTGTAAGAGGAAGCTATCAAGAAAGTTCAATTATAGTAGGATCAATTCTTGCTATTTTCTTTTTTGGAGGAATTTTCATAATAACTAGGTGAGAAAAAAAATTAATTAATATAGCTCTCCTAAACTCTTCCTCCCCTCCCCTTTTTTTTATAAATATTTCTAAATTATGTGAATTTGAGTAGATTACATAGTTTTTTTTAGATTAAATTCTTCTATTAAGCAGTATTATTTATTATGAGAATTAGTATTTTTTTTATATTAGGTGGTTAATTTGGATTTTAAAAAGAAGATAAATATAAGTCTTTTTATTATTTTAAAAGAAGCTATCAAGACTTACTTGTTTTTCGTTATTTATGATTTGTTCTTCTGTATATCCTAGTGATTCTAGTATTCTGAGTGTTGCTGGAAGTACTTGGTTTTGAATGTAGTATTCAGGATCATATGCTTTATCACCAAGTAATTCAACTGGATATGCACGTTTGCTTATTGGTTCACGTCCCTTTGTTATAACATAGCTTATGATCATCCCACTTTTTACTGTTTTTCCATGTTTTATTAGTCTTTCTGCTGCTATTACGTGTGGTGCTATTTGTTTGTAGTTTTCAGGTTTTTTTGTTAGTTTTGTATGGATAATTAGGTCTTCTATTGGTACTTTTCCTTTTTTGAGTTTGTCTATTATCTGGTTTACTATTTTTTTTGCTTTTTTTGGTGATGCATCTTCAAGTAGTGCTGTTAGTACTTTGTGTTGTGTGTCTTTTGCAACTGGTGCCCAGTCTCGTCTTACAAGTTCTAAGCCTTTTACTGTTATTTCTCCATCGTATATAACAGCATATCTTTTTTTTGTTACGAAGAATCCTCGATCATAGTAGCCTTCAAGTTCTAGTTCCATGTTGGCTGGAAGATTTTGGTTTATGGAGCCTAGTAGCTCCGTAACCTTTTCTTCGATTTTTGTTGGAATGCTCATTCGATTAGTACACCGTTAACGATTCCGTTTTGTCCTGGTCTGGATGTGATTTTTACGTTTCCTATTTCTGTTTCAACAATTGCTCCTTTTGTAATGATGTTACGTCTTACAAAGTGGCTGTTTGCTGAGTTTTCTAGTACTGTTAGGATTTCAACGTTTTTAGATGAGTTGTCTTTAGGATCAATTACGTTAATTCTGTTTGCTACTGTTGCTCTTGTTTTTGAACAGTTTCCACGTGCTGTAATTTCTTTTTTAACTTCTTCTCCTATTCTTGTGTCTGCTGGTGTTCTTCCGAATTCAGCGTTTCTTTTGTTTTTATTTCTTCTTGATCTTGCCCCAGATGGTTTTCTTAGGGAACTTCCTTGCCATATTGCCATTTTATAGTCACCTCAAATTTTTTTTTTGTTATGTTATTTTTAATTTTTTCTTTTATTTAAAAAAGTTTTTTTTTCCTGGATTATTTTATTTATCCGTAAAAAGGGAAGATAAGTTATCTTAGGCTTGATAATCCTTCCTTTTTTTTCATTATATTGATATAGTGTAAAGTATTATTTTTTTTTGTAAAATTTTAATAAAAAAAATCCTTTTGTATCAGTAAATATATCATCTTTTATTATACTACTTGAAAAAATTCCTCATATTTAAGGAAAAAAAATATATTCATGATAAAAAGAAATATAGTTTTTTTTTTCGTATAATATAATCTTTAGAATAAAAATATTTTATTTAAAAAATAATAAATTGAGTTTAAAATTATTATATTATACTAATTTTTTACAATATTATTATAATATATATAAT
>NZ_LWMS01000030.1 GCF_003149675.1 Methanosphaera cuniculi
AAATTTCGGGTGTTGGAAACCGCAGACTTAACAACTCGAATACGAAGAATCTCGAAGCTTACATCCCAGTCCCATCAAACGGATCTTCTATCCATACCCTAAAAAAGCTGCTTATTTTTACGGAATACCTCAGGCTTAGATGCTTTCAGCCTTTATTATCATAGAGCGTAGCTGCCCAGCGATGCCTTGTCAGACAACTGGTAGACCAGAGGCTCCGACGGCTCGTTCCTCTCGTACTGGAACCACCTTCCGCTCAAGCAACAAAACACTTCTATTAGATAGCAACCAACCTGTCTCACGACGGTCTAAACCCAGCTCACGTTCCCCTTTAATGGGCGAACAGCCCCACCCTTGGGTGCTGCTGCACACCCAGGATGGAAAGAACCGACATCGAAGTAGCAAGCCGCAGGGTCGATATGGGCTCTTGCCTGCGACCACCCAGTTATCCCCGAGGTAGTTTTTCTGTCATCTCAAGCCCCCATCGACGAGGACATTGAGGTTCGTTAGGCCCGGCTTTCGCCTCTGAATTTCTTACTGTTCGAAATACAGTCAGGCTGGCTTATGCCCTTACACTCTACGGTGGATCTCTGTCCCACCTGAGCCAACCTTATGGGCGCGTTTGATATCTTTTCAAACGCGTACCGCCCCAGCCGAACTGCCCATCTACCAATGTCCATAACCTAAAGATAGTTATGTTAGAGACACAGTCATAAGAAAGTAGTGTCTCATGAACGACTCAGACATGCCTGACGACATACCGTCGAAGTCTCCTACTTACGCTGCATACTTACAACCAAGCCTCAATAGCAGACTGCAGTAAAACTCTACGGGGTCTTCGCTTCCCAATAGAAGTCTCTGGCTTGTGCACCAGAATAGCAGGTTCACTAGGTTCCAGCTAGGGACAGTGGAGATTTCGTTCTACCATTCATGCAGGCCGGTACTTGTCCGGCAAGGCATTTCGCTACCTTAAGAGGGTTATAGTTACCCCCGCCGTTTACTGGCGCTTCACCAGGTTGAACCCCAGCTTCACGTGCCAGCACTGGGCAGGTGTCGCCCCCAGTACACACCCTTACGGGCTAGCTGGGAGCTATGTTTTTATTAAACAGTCGAACCTCCCTAGTCACTGTGACCAGCTATTACACATAGCTGGCACCCCTTATCCCAAAGTTACGGGGCCAAATTGCCGAATTCCCTTAGCTGGTTTACCCTAACACGCCTGAGTCTACTAAACTAGGGGCACCTGTGTCGGATCTCGGTACGGAAACACAACCAAATAATTATACTCTCTTTTCATGGACTCCATGATTCAACCAATAATCATCCAAAAGAAGGATGACTCATCACAATGACACCAATTTCTCACTATTACAGTTCTCCATTAGCTTAAAAAGATTAAACAGGACGACAGTCCTGCAAGGCATATCACGAAGTGTCGAAAGCATAAACATAAACGTTGCCGTGTAAGTTGAGTTGGACAGGAATATTAACCTGTTTCCCTTTTGAGTAACTGGAATTGCCGTTACCCTTAGGACCGCCTAACCCTTGGCTGACGAACATTGCCAAGGAACCCTAGCCCCTCCGGCGATAAAGATTCACACTTTACTTTGCTGCTACTACTACCAGGATCCACATTTCTGCAAGATCCACTGGAATTCACACCCCAGCTTCAAATCCAGCAGAACGCCTATCTACGAAATCATAAACCAAAAAACGGTAAATGTTCATTGGTATCGGTGGCCGACTTAACCCCGTCCATTTTAGATGCCATTAACCTCGATGGGTGATCTGTTACGAACTCGTTAAAGGGTGGCTGCTTCTAAGCCCACCTCCCCACTGTCTAGGGCTAATGACTCCCTTAAACTAATTCGGCACTTAGGGACCTTAACCAACGTCTGAGTTGTTTCTCTTTCGGGACACAGGCTTACCCCGCGCCCCTCGATCCAACCTTCTACGATGCGGGCAAGTTTGGAGTTTTACAGAATGCCGAGTAATTTCTCACCCTAAACACTCAATCAGTGCTCTACCTTGCCAGCTATCTCCAGTCAGTCTAGCCTTGGAGCTATTTCGATAGGAACCAGCTGTCACCGATCTTGATGGGCCTTTCACCACTAACCGCAAGTCAAGAGAGCGTTTTGCAGGACAACATCTCGTCGAACCTCCATCACTCGTATGAGCGATTTCATTCTGCTCACGGCTGAATCGACCGGCTTCGGGTTTTAAAGCTGTGACTGTGACATGTTACAATCAGAAAGCCATACACAAAGTGCTACGCTTTTCTCGGTTTCCCTACGACTACGAGGATATATACCTCTTAGTCTCGCCACAACTACAAACTCCCTGGCTCGTGTTTCAAGACGAATGACACAACACTAGTCCTCCAAAAGGAACTCTTAGTGTCACCATAAAGAGTTACGATTTGGATTCATTCCTTTCATGCCATGCCAGGCTGTCGCCATCTGGTTTCAGGTACTTTTCACCCTCTAATAAAAGAGTTCTTTTCAGCTTTCCCTCGCGGTACTAAATACGCTATCGGTCTCAAGTAATATTTAGAATTAGAAGTCGATGCCTCCCTATTTAATTCACGCCCAATTTCCGATGGACGCTACTCAAGATATAGAAATAACCATTTCACCTCTAAGTTTACGGGACTGTCACCCTCTACGGTTAAAGTATTCCAACAATAATTAAACAGAGACAATTTACGGCTATATAAATCTACTCTTACAACACCACATCTCCCTTAAAATTTCTTTAAGGGATTCAGTTTGTTCTATACCGGTTTCGCTCGACGTTACTAACGGCATCACGTTTGTTTTCTCTTCCTCTGCCTACTAAGATGTTTCAATTCAGCAGGTTCCCAATCCACAAGAAGTGGATCATTACTCGATAAAGAGTAATAAGAATCTCATTCGGCAATCTCTGGTTCAAAGGATGCGTGCTCCTCGCCAAAGCTTATCGCAGCTTGCCACGACCTTCATAAGTTAATCTTGAGCCTAGCCATCCCCCAGATGGCATAAAAATTACATAAATGCACAAAATTTCATCAAAGAAAA